>JAUWOG010000702.1 GCA_030612305.1 Armatimonadota bacterium
ATGCCACGGGCGGGCGTGACGGTCTGGCTGAAGTGGTCCGCGCGGCCGAGGCTCAAGGGCTGGAGTTGGCGGTGATTGCGGCCGGCCAGACTGTGGCCAATGAGAGCGCGACGGGTGATGACCTGCGCGACCGGGTGCGGGAGATTGTGCAGGCCGATGGGCTCAGCCCGGTGCTCGTTGTGCCGGCTATCGAGACGGAGATAGACGACGCGCGGGGGACGATAGCGCTGAGTGCGGCACTCGGGGGGCTGGCGCCGATCGTCTATGCGGCGCTGGGCGGGAGGACACAGGGCATCGCCTTCGACCCTCCGGCCAGCAAGCAACGCTACCTGAGCAATATCTTCGAGGCGCTACTGAGTGCGGTGCGGAATCCAATAGTGACCGCACTGGCGCGGCCCTTCAATATCGGGCAATTTCCGGCCCCGCTGCCGCCGTCGCAGATGCCGCGCTCAGCACTGACCGACCTGGCGGCGGCGATGGATGAAAACGGCGTCGCGTTCGAGCTGAGTAACCGGATGCACTGGTGGTTCCCGGAGCTGTCCGTGGAGGAGTTCATCGGTGAATATGCGGCCCTGGTGTCGGTCTTCAGCGAGCGGAATGTGAAGTTCGTCGTGAGCAGTGCCGCGCGGTCGGCGGGGGCGGTCGGGAATCTGGGGTTCGTGCTGCGGCTGATGGAAGAGGCCGGGGTCGAGCGCTCGCAGGTGATAGACCTGCCTCGGATGATCCGGAGCGGCCGGGCAGGGGACTGAATAGTCCGGGCGCGCTGCGGCGTCTTGGGCCCGATAGCTCTGGAGTTGATCCTGGCGGCGGGAATGAACTGGAGCTCAGCTTCCGAACAGCTTCAGCGTAAGCTCGGCGAGATCGCGACCGTAACGGCGGCATTCCTCGGCCTCGGCCTCGTCAGGTGCTCCTACGGCGACCGGCCCGTAGTGGCTACCCTCGGTCATGCCCTTGACGATCATGCCGTGGATCATCAAGGCCTTGGCTATATCGAGGACGGTGGTCTCGTTGCCACCATGGGCGGCCCCCGAGGAGGCAAAAGCGCCGCCGACCTTTCCCGCCAGCTTGCCGAAATGCACGACCGAGTCGTCAATGAGTTTCTTCAGCTCGGCGGCAGTGCGCCCGAAATAGACCGGTGAGCCCATGATGATGCCGTCGTACTCGAGCAGGTCGTCGGGTGTTATGTCGGCGACCGACGTGGTCACGACCTCCACGCCCTCGACGGCACCAGCCCCCTCAGCTACGGCCTCGGCCATCTGCTGGGTGTTGCCCGAACGACTGTAATACGCGATGAGCATCTTCGCCATAATCAACACCTCCCATAGTATGTGCTATTCGTCCTCCGCTGTAGGGCGGTAGGCTTGGGGCTTGGGGATGCCGATGACGTCAGCCTCCAGGAACTCCTGCCACGTTGCCTGCGTCCAGTGGGCGCTCGCCTCCGCCAGTGACCTCGCTGCCTCCACTTGTTCCCCCGCATCGTAGAGCGCAACCGTCTGTCGGAATATGCGCTGCGCCTTCTGGAGATGCTGCACTGCGGCGGGATTCGTGAAGGTCTCGTTCTGGAGGGCGTCCGCCATCACCGAAGTCTCCGCGCGCATCGTCCCGTTGGTGAGGTTGTCCAGATAGGCCTCCAAGGGCCCCCAGTCCCCATGCTGCGTGTACCAGGCGAAGCACTCCGCATCATCCCATGACTGCCTGCCGTGCGTCTCGGCGTCGAGGGCGGCCCGGGCGAGCTTCTCACCGAGGGCTTCGGCCTGCGCCAGGGCCTCGTCGAAGAAGGCGAGATGAGCGGCGATGCCGCCCTGGTAGCGGGGGCGCAATCCGAAACACCACTTGCACAGTTCGGCGAGGGCGAGGCGGTGCATTCCCTGGTTGCTGGCGCAGGAGAGACACGCCGAGGGCATCCCGTTGAGC
>JAUWOG010000640.1 GCA_030612305.1 Armatimonadota bacterium
GGCTGGTGAGATGAAGATAGCGACGCAACTGGCAGCGGCCTGTATCATCGTCTTGTCCGCGGGCGTGGTGGGTGCAGGCCCCGGCGTGGCCCAGGAATTCACCATGCCGGTCTTCACTGCGGGGCCGGAACTCAAGGGCGACCTCAGCTCCCCCATGTGGGAGAAGGCGGTCAAGCTGAGCGGGTTCGTCGCCGCGAACCACCTCACCAAACCTCATGCGTCAACAGAGGTGCTCACGCTCTGCGATGCGGAGAACCTGTACGTGGGCTTCATCGCCCATGAGCCGCGCATGGAGCACTTGATTACCGAGACATCCGGCCATGACGGGCCGGTGTACACCGACGATTGCGTCGAGGTGACGCTCGATGTGACGGCCGGCGGCGTGTCGCTGTACCACTGGATCGTGAACTCGAACGGGATCATCTGGGACGGGCTGCATTGTCCGGCGCGAACAGGCCACAAGTTCACCGCCGGTGCGACGGCGCGCTGCTCGCGTCTTGCCGACCGCTGGATATGCGAACTCAAAGTCCCCTTCGCCGCACTGCCGACGAAGCCCCAGCCGGGCGAAGTCTGGGGCATCAACTTCTGCCGGGAGCGGAGGGCCGGCGAGACGGTGGAATTCACTTCCTGGTATCCCGCCGCAAGTGGCTTTTCGGAGGCCGAGAACACGGGCCGGATGCTGTTCGCTTCTCCCGCACGCGATGTGTCCGTGCATGTCACGCGCCGAGGGGGTGTCTCAGCCGATGCGAATGAGGACGGGCTCAATGTGTTCGCAGTCAGCATTGAGAATCGCTCCGGTCAGGCTGCGACTGTGCGCGCCACTGTCGCTATGCCGGATAGCACGGCGGCGACGGCTGATGTGGTAGTCCCCGCCGGGAAGCAGTCTGAGCTACGGGTTCCCTACACAGTCCCGTATCCCGGACGCCCGGACATCGCCTTCTCAGTCAGTGTTGACGACAAGGGGGTCTATGCCGGCACTCTCCAGGCCATCGAGGCGACCGACCGCGGGCCGCGCTCGTGGGTCGTCGCGGACCCGCTGTTTGACAGGCTGCTGACTGACGGGCCGCCGGGGTTGCGGAGCCAGGGCATCCTCATCTGGGGCCATTTCAATGACGTGTCACTGCTGCGCGAGACGGCGAAGCGATTTGCGGCGCGGTATGTGGAGGACGAGGTCTATCAGTTGCATGGCGAGCTCGGCCTGCGTCTCATCGGGCATGGGGTCTGGCAGGAGATTCCCGACAACCCGTGGGGCCGCTGGCATGTCACGAACGTACCGGTCGCGCGCCAGCAACACCCCGAGGCGCCGTGGATTCTCGACCCCCGCTCCATAGAGCAATACCTCACCTACTACGACGAGATGCTCAGCAAGCCGCATCCGCTCGTGTGGGGCATCTTTGCAGGGGACGAGGTCTATACTCATGCGTTGCAGCAGGGCGCGAAACTGATGGCTCGTCCGGACGATTATGGCTACATCCGCGAAGCCGACGAGGAGGTCAGGCGCGAGTTCGGGGGCGGGAAATGGGGTATTCCGGCGGGCGTCAGAGAGCGGGATCCGAACCCGTACAAGTGGATTGCATTCCGCCGCTGGGTCAATGCGAAGCTGCTGGAACGCCACCGCAAGCTGGAGGCGATCGTGCGGCGCTACGAGCCGGACATGCCGATCGTATCGTGTGACGCGGGCGGGGGTGTCAACCCGTTCAAATGGAGCCCCATGGCCGACTGCTTCGACCTCTTCACCCAGCAAGCCGGGCCGCGCCGCTCGCAGTGGCGCGCATCCATCGGCTTTACCTCCAAGCTCGTGTCCGACCTGACCGGCAAGGAGTTCTGGCCGTGCGCGCATATCGAGAACTACGGCATGGACACGACGCCGGAGGAATGTGTGGAGGAGCTGAGTCAGGTCTTCCGGAATGGTGGCAGCGGTCTGCACCTGTTCCTGCCCGACCTCGCCAATGCCCACAAACTGGTCGGGGACACGAAGACGCCGTACTTCGGGTCGCCGAGGCGCTGGCACACGATCTTCAACATCGTCAAGCTCATCAGGAAGATGCCGCCGCCGCGTCGTCCGGGCTACGAGCGCACGGCGGTGCTGGTCAATGACGACACTTTGCAGTCTGTGCCGCTTGATGCCGATCGCCTGTACGGGGAGAACACGGAGGCCTGCTACACACTGCTCGGACCGGTGGCGCGCTCGTGGTTCAAGTTCATTGACTGCGCACAGGTGCTGGAGGCAGGGGATCTCGGCGAGCGCTTTGACATCATCTACCTGCCTGCAGCCCGCTACCAGCGCTCGGAGATCGTCGCGAAGCTGAGCGGTTTCGTCGAG
>JAUWOG010000726.1 GCA_030612305.1 Armatimonadota bacterium
AAGTTGTCTCCGGGCCAGGGGACTAGTCGGGCACTTGGTCGCAGTATAGATGCGCCCCTGTCCCGAAATAGATCCGCCCGTCGAGTATGTCGCCTCCAGGGCCGATCGGCACCGGCGTCTCGGCCAGCATCGTGATCTCAAAGGTGGCCGGGTTGAGACGCGCAATGCCCTTGGTGAAGAGCACGTAGAACTTCCCGTCGGGCGCAGTGATGAAGACCCGTGAGCCCTGATGGACGATGGTATCTCCGAACTCGGCCTCGGTGTCCTGCTCGTGAACGACCTGCCTGCGGGCCGAGTCAAACACGAAGAAGCGCTCCCGGTCGGCGAAGCCAAAGACCAGCCCGTCCGGCCCCGCGCACATGTCCGTATAGCTCTGCACGCCGGGGAACACGACCTCGCGCCACTCGACTTGCTTGGTCGCCATGTCCATGATGTAGAGCTCCGCCTGCTCGGCCTTCTGCTGGCCGCCCGTGCCCGGGCCGGTGGTAGTGCCGCCGAGAAACTTGCCATCCGGCAGCGCCACCAGGCACATCGTGGAATGTTCTGGAAGTATCTCCGTGTGCTTGATGACGGTCGGGGTGCGTGTCTCCCGGTCCCAGAACATCAGTCCGCCGCCGGTGAAGCCGTAACCGGGCGTGCCGGCCAGCACCAGCGTCTTCCCGTCCGGGTGCGCCAGGAGGTCGTGAGGCCGACAAATCGTGGGCGTGCATTGCGCCAGAAACATCGGGTTGCAGTTCTCATCGTCCTGCTCGGTCTGTACCCACTCCGCCGAGGGATCCCACTCCAGCAGGCTCCCGCTGGCATAGGCACCGACGAAGAAGTAGTCCCCCCGTCGCGCGACCGTATTCCACTGCCCATACGCCTCGCGATTTGTCCACTCATCGCTCTGAGGATTGTAGCTGAAGAAGCGCATCGGGAAGGCCGTGCCGCCGCAGATGGTGCCATCCGGCGCAGTCGCCAGGCCCATGATGTGCGCGCCCTCGCTCGTGTAGTCGAACTCAACCGCCTTCTCCTTGGTAGTCGTCGGATCCGCGACGATGAGGCTGCGCGTCAGCAGATCGCATCTGTTCAGCACCTTGCCGTCGGGGAACTTGTCATGGAAGAGGCTCTGGCTATTGGTGATGGTGGGCTTGATCCGGATCTGCTCGTGCGTCCCGATCTTCTTCCCCTCACCCTTGTAGAACTCGTACCAGTTGTCCTCTGCGCCGCTGCCGGAATGACCGTACACCTTGCCGTTGATGTCGCGGTACACATATCCGCCGCCTGTGACGCGTTCCTCCTCCCCCAGCATCGGCTTGCCCTTGCCGGTCTCCGGATCGAAGGCGACAATCTGGCTCGCAGTGTAGCCAATGCCAAAGTAGATCCAGCCCGCGTCGTCAGCCGCGCCGGGCCGCTGGTACTGTGGCCAAGTCTGCTCATAGACGTGTCCGTAATCCGTGAACTCACGGGTCTTGGGATCGAACGACACCACGCCGCTTTGTGGGTATGTGACAGACCAGATGACCCCGTTGTCATCCTCGGTCATGCCCATGGCCATCTGCGGCGCGGTCTGGTGGAAGAACGTGAATTCCCTCTCCACCGGATCGAACTCGGCGAAGTAGCTGTTGAAATGCGTGTAGAACTTGTTGCCGGTCGAGAGTAGCGAGCTGTAAGGGCAATCCCCGCCGGGCGGGAACGGCATCGGGACTTGCTCGCTTGCTCCCGTCTCGGTATCAATCATCAGCAGCGCGTAGCCGCCTCGGTGGTCGAA
>JAUWOG010000540.1 GCA_030612305.1 Armatimonadota bacterium
CCATCGCCTCTCTGATCCGCCCCAGCAGTATCTCCGGCCGTCGGTAGCGCACTGGCCGGTAGATCTCGCCGGCCAGGCAGAAGCTGCACCCACGACCACACCCTCGCCCCATTTCGGTCAGGTAGCTCCGCGCGAACTCCGTGTGTTCGGTGACAATCACGGTGTCGGTGGCGAACTCGTCCAGACTTCGTGCGCACCGCCGTGGCGCTGGAAGCTCTGACAACCCCGGCACTATGAACCCCGGACACTGGCTCAGGTACTCGCCCCACTCATCCCGGCCCACGTCCGGCAGTTCACCGACATGCGGCAGCGCCGGCTCAATCTCGCCCACAAACACCGCGTCGAACATCTCCAGCACGGGAGCCGGGTTGGCGGTGAAACATGGCCCGCCACCGATTAGAAAAGGGGCTTCGCCTTCGCGCTCGCACTGCAACGGTGCGACGCCCCCGAGCTCCAGGCACAGCGGCAAGTTGAGCCAGTCCAGTTCGAACGACGTGGTCACCGCCAGCAGGTGAAAACCCCCCAGCGGTGTCCCTGACTCCATCGAGCGCAGAGGTTCCCTGCGCCCTCGCAACGCTGCCACTTCGCTCTCCGACGGTAGGAAAGCCCTCTCGCAGGAGAACCCGTCCAGACCGTTCAGCAAGCTGTAGAGCGCGTGGACTGCCAGTGACGACATGCCGATCTCATAGGTGTTGGGATAGAGCAAGCAGGCACGGAGCCGGCCGCCGCCCGTCCAGCCCTCTCCCAGCCTCGTCTCTGCTGCTGCCAGTTGTCGTTGCGACATCGCTGTCGGTCGTGCCGCCATTCACTATCACCGGCCACACTATAGCAAAGCCGCCGGTGACTCTCAAGGCGCGGCCCTGTTGCCAAACCGTCTCAGAGCCCCGAAGCCTGCCCCTCCTCCGGCGAGACCGCGCGAATATCGGAAAAATTCCCGTCACAGGAAGGAGGAAAAGACCGTGGCGGAGAAAGCTACTGTTGCCTGATAGCGCACAGTGCCTTATAATGCTGGTGCGTATTCCTGTTGCGCGACGCACGGGCTAATGTCTATGCGTGGTTCAGTGCCGACCAAGCGGCTTATCGTGACCGCATCACAGGCAGTGGAGAGCATATCCTATGATTGATGTTGATAGACTGATAGCCACGGCAAAATCGAGTGACGACGAGGAAATCAGGAAACAGATCAGACTGCCGTGGCCGGAGGCCTTCAGAATCGCCATGCGCAATGTCACGCTCCGTCTCGGACGCGCGGCGATCACCGCCACCGGCGTCATCCTCGGTATCGCCTTCCTGGTCTCCGTATGGACGACCTCTGTAATAGAGGAGGCCACCCAGGAACAGGGCGCGCTCGAGGGACTCCAACAGCAGGCCGGCCAGACCGATCACGGCGAAGAGATCGCCGCCATGGAAGAGGAGGTGGAGCGCCCCGCTGATCGCGAAGCCCAGGACAAGGCGAAACAGACTTGGCTCGTAGTCATGTCACTTCTCGTCTGCGGCGTCGGCATCACCAACTCCATGCTGATGTCCGTCACCGAGAGGTTCCGCGAGATCGGCACCATGAAGTGCCTCGGTGCCCTCGACGAGTTCATCGTGCGCCTCTTCCTCATCGAGACCGCTGTACTTGGTTTCCTCGGCGCTGCCGTAGGCGCCATCCTCGGACATCTGATTATGCTGGGCATCTATGTCATCAAAGAAGGCACATCAATTACCGCCAAGATGGACTGGGGCAAGATGCTCATGTACATCGGCATCGCCGTCATCATCGGCTGCGTCATCTCTCTACTTGCTGCCGTGCCACCGGCGGTAAGAGCAGCCCGCATGCCACCGGCGGCGGCGCTGGCAACTGAGGTCTAGCATCGCCGTCTCGTATCCATATCAGGAGGCAGTTTCATGGCTAGCATAGAGTGTCCCAAGTGCAAGGAAGTTATCGAGACCACCGGGCTCGTAACCGTATGTCCCAAGTGTGGTGCCGACATGAGTGGCGTGATGGAAGAACTCAGCCACACCGAGGGCGCTCACGGTGGATTCGCCCGCGACGAGTCCATGACCACACATGAGTTCATCGTGCGAACAAAAGGCCTCACAAAGATATACGTAATGGGCGAAGTGCAAGTCCCCGCTCTCCAGAGCGTTGACCTCGAGATCAGACGCGGCGAGTACCTCTCCATCATGGGGCCATCCGGCTCAGGCAAATCAACTCTGTTCAACCTCGTCGGCGGCCTCGACAAACCCACCGCAGGCTCCTGCTACATCGAGGAAGTTGACATGGCACAGCTTGATGCCTTCGAGCTCGCATGGCTCCGCTGCCGCAAGATCGGGTACATCTTCCAGACCTTCAACCTCATTCCCGTCATGACCGCTATGGAGAACGTTACCCTCCCCATGATCTTCGCCGGCATGACCTCCGATGAAATGCTCGAGCGCGGAGCCATGCTCCTCGACATCGTCGGCCTTGGGGACCGCCTCCATCACAAGCCATACGAACTCTCCGGCGGACAGCAGCAGCGCGTCGCAGTTGCCCGCTCACTGGCCAACAGCCCCGCCATCATCCTCGCCGACGAGCCCACTGGCAACCTCGACCTCCAGACCGGCAAGGAGATCATTGACCTCCTCAAGCGCCTCAACCGCGAGAGCGAGACAACCGTCATCTCCGCTACACACGACCTAAAGATGATTGACGTCTCCGACCGCATCGTCCACATCCGCGACGGCGCAATCGAGCGCATAGATGACCGCGCAGACATTGACCTCGAAATCGGTAGCATGGACGGGGAAGAGGAGTAATAGCTGTTGCAGCTACCGGCGCCGCTCTTCTCATCAGGCCGCGTCATGACGTCACCAGCACCAGGGGCGCGCGACACATTCGTCGCGTGTCATTTCTTAAATACACACCGACAACTCAAGCGCG
>JAUWOG010000171.1 GCA_030612305.1 Armatimonadota bacterium
GAGTTGCACTGTCCCTCCGGCGCAGACCAGCTCTGCATCAGCGCTCTGCCAGTCGTTGAAGTGCATCTCCGGCCCATAATGCCGCTCTACCACGCGGTAGTCCATTATCCCGCCTCCGCCCGCTGCCAAGACGCTGTGCGCCACGATCAACACCACCGAGATGACTCCCGCCGCTCTCCATGACATGATGCCTTTTCCCGTCCGCTCAGATTCTGCTACCCGCAACTCCACCGCTGGTCTCCTGCCTGCAGCGCCGCCGACAACTCCTGCAGCCAGACATTGAACTCCGCAGCATGGTCAATGTATATGAGTATCGTATCCGGCTCAGTCTCATCACGCCAGCCGCCCTCGGGATACTGTGTCTCGACGAGGAAATCGGCGAACGTCATCGCCGCCTGCTTCGCTCGCTCATCGCCGGTCAGCAGGTAGTACAGCGCCGCCCCCAGGCTGCTCTTCCCGCTGCCCACGTAGCTGAACCTGTCCTCACAGCAGCGCAGCTTGAACTCGAAGAACTGCTTCGCGAAACCGAGGTACTTCCTGATGCCGGTTGCCTGATACAGCCTGCACATGAGTTGCAGCGGCAGGCCGACTTCCCAGTAGGCCTGTTTTGGCTTGCCCGTGTCAATGTACTCGGCCCCGGGGGTGTCGCCGGTGATGAGCTCTCCGTAGTGCGTCGTCTGGAAGTAGAACTTGTCCTCCTCGGGCTGCTGGTGGAGGACACTGATTGCCCACTCGGCGGCCTTCTGTGCCACATCCAGCCGTCCGAAGTAAATCGCGCACACCCCCGTCCAGCACGTGGACAGCGATTGCAGCACATGCGCGCGGGCTGCAGGCGGCAGGCCGCCACAGGGAGCCTGACACGACAGCAGGAACGACATCACCGGATACGACAGATCGAAGCGCCCGAGCCGGTGCGCGCCATGGAAGAACCACGCGTACTTATAGACATCCCCGTTGTACGTATCGAGTTCCCCATCCGGCAGCATCGTATTGTCCTTGACCCATGTGAGCAGCTTGTGCGCTTCCTCGACATAGCCCGCCATACTCCACGAATACGCCTGCTTGTGATAGGCGTTGGTGGCATAGCCGTCCCAGATGTATCCGCCGTCCGGCAGTTGATACTCAAGCTGGTAGCGGACGGCTTTCTTGCCGGTTTCCTGATAGAGCTCGATCTTCTCTTTCATACTCAACAACCTCCCTGCATCATGCGCGTCTTCCCGCCCTCATGCAGCAGTCCTGGATGACCTGAACAACCAATAGCGCCTGTCCTCCTGGAAGGGCACCTGGACGACAGGCATCGTGACATTCGCGGTCATTCCCTGTTTCTCCTCCTCGTCAATGTCACCGTGGCTTCCATAGGGTGACATTTTCCCAGAACTATCAGGGGGTGACAAAGTCGCAGACCTAATACACTTTCACCCATTAGTGGTTGCATCTGAACATAGGATGATGTACAATTTAGCACGCATCTTGCCTGGCACCGCGCTTCGGAGGAAGTACGGTACCAACAATCGCAGCTTTGATACAGCACTACATAGACACGGCCATCGGCAACGGACACACACAGCAGCGTCCAGGCTTGACCGGCAACAGCAGGCGTACGTCGTGGTTGCTTCCGCCTTTATGTGTCTGCGTCTGGGCGCTCGATGGCACAGCCAACACAGAGGAGGCCGGAACCATGGCTCGCAGACCCGGAGCTGTTGTCCTGTCGGTTCTACTGGCAACACTTGCCATTGCTGTACCAGGTCTGGCACAGACAGAGCTGTACGCCGCGACTCACCCCTTCGCTCTTGCCACCGCCACCACGACGCGCCTCTTCGGCATGGGTGGATTCATCACCTGCATCGAAGACGAGGGTTTCGGCAACCCCGCGTTCGCCGGCACTCTCCGCAGCTACAGCGCCGTCGGTCGCTACTCCGTCACTGACCACGACGGCGGCCTCAAGATGAAGGGCCAGCAGGTGTCAGTTGCCATCCCCCTGAAGAAGAACGCAGAGGGCCTCCAGGTGACGGGCTTCCGGCTGACGAGTGACCCCGGCCTCTTCCCGGTGCCCGGTGCCCCGCCCGGCTCGCCGCCGGCGCACCTCAGCTACAGCGAGTACGACATCTCGATCCACTACGGCCGCCGGCTCAGCGATACCTGGGTCGTGGGCATCGCGATGTCGCCCGTCTTCCACAACTCAGCTTCCCTCGCCGATGTGGGTACGGGCGTACCGCTGCTGCAAGTCCACAGCGAGGCCGACGAGGGCCTCCGTCTAGGCGTCCTCTACCAGTTCGGCGACCGCGGCTGCGCCGGTGCCGTCTATGACAAGTACCACGAAGACGTCACTGCAACAGGCCCGGCCATCGGTGGCGGCCCGCTCTACCACAGGTACACCTCCGAGGAAATGGTCGCCGGCATCTCCTGGCAGCTCACTGACCGCATCCTCGGTGCCCTCGAGTGGCAGCAACTGACTACTGAGCGTCCCGGCCTCAGGATGGGCGATTCCGGCATCCGCGTGGGCATCGAAGCCATGGTCAGCGACAACTGCGCGCTCCGTCTCGGCTCCAACGACGGCTCCCTCAGCGCCGGTATCGGCTACGCCGGCGACGACTGGACGCTGCAGTACGCCTACATAGATGATTGGAACAACGATGCGATAGGCGCCTTGTTCGGCGACTCCAACACTCACCAGTTGGAGGCCACCTTCACTTGGTAGTTGCCAGCGCCAGAGCGACAGCCTTGCACCAGGGAATGAAGCACAGATGACAGCATCGCTACTGGAGCAGCACCAGCGCATAGTGATTACCGGCCTCGGCGTCGTCGCCCCGAACGGCATCGGTAAGCAGGCATTCTGGAATGCCGTCATCGAGGGGCGCTCCGGAGTTGACTGGATCACCACCTTCGACACCTCCGAGACCTACTGCAAGATCGGCGGCGAGGTAACCGACTTCGAGCCCTCCGACTTCATGGATTCGAAGAGTGCGCGCAGGAACGGCCGCTTCTCCAACTACGCAGTCGCCGCTGCCCGCCTTGCCATGGACGACGCCGGCCTTCAGCCCGGCGACGTTGACCCCTACAAGACCGGCACCATATTCGGCACCACTCTCGCGGGCCTGGGAAGCATCGGCGACGAGATGTACCATGACTTCGAGACACGCGGCCCCGGCCATGTGGACCCGCTCGCACCGAGTCAGTTGGCGGCTCATGCAGCTACCGCGAATGTTTTCATCGAACTGGGACTGAAGGGCCACAACACTACCACGGGAGCCGGCTGTGTTGCAGGAATAGACGCCGTAGCCAGCTCTGCCGCCGCCTTGCGCGCCGGCAAGACCCACGTGATGGTCGCCGGCGGCACCGAAGCGTGTCTCAGTATCGTGGGCATGAGCCTGCTGTGTGCCCAGAGGGTCCTTACCCACCGCAACGATCCGCCGCAGAAGGCCTGCCGACCGTACGACAACACACGCGATGGGCTCGTCCTCAGTGAGGGTGCGGGTGCCGTGATCGTGGAAACCGCCGAGCACGCAATGGATCGCGGCGCACGAATATATGCCGAGGTGCTCGGCTACGGGTCCACCACCGAGGCCTATCATCTCCTGAGGTCAGATCCCACCGGCGAGGAGCTCGCCTACGCCTTCAGATCGGCCATGCTCGAAGGCAAGGTCGCACCGGACGAGATAGACTACGTCTGCGCTCATGGCATCTCCAACCGCCAGTACGACACCGCCGAATCCCAGGCTGTGAAGATAGCACTGGGCGAACGGGCCTACAACGTGCCGATGAGCTCCATCAAGTCATCCACCGGCCAGCCGTTTGCCGCCGGCGGCTCCTGGCAACTCGCCGCCGCATGTATGAGCATTCAGACCGGATTCATCCCCCCCACAATCAACTACCAGGTCCCCGATCCGGACTGCGACCTCGACTACGTGCCCAACTATGCCCGCCGCGGACGAGTTGACACAGTCATGATCAACTCCCACAGCGTCGGGGGCACACACGGCTGCCTCATCATCCGCAGATTTGAATAGACATCCGAATAGTGCGTCACGGGGCGACGCGATGCCGCCCCATCTCAGTTGGCGCAGAAGGGAACGGCACCACAGATGTGGCCGGGACTGGACTGTCTGATCCTCTTCACCAGTTCGGTTGTCACCGCCATTCTCGGCGTGGTCGTCTATCACCGCGCCCCGGACCGCGTCTGGAACCGCCTCTTCACAGTCCATGCCCTCGCCGTCAGTGCCTGGATCATGCTCAACTACTTCATCCAGACTGCTACCACCGGTGCCGAGGCCGGCCTTGCCATCCGCCTCTGTCACCCGGTCGTCGCGCTGGTAGTATGCACTTGTGTGGACCTCTTCTGGACTTTTCCCGAGCGCGCTGAATTCGCCCCGCGCTCCCACCGCGCCGTTCTCTACTCCATCGGCCTCCTCTTCGCTACCGCAGGAGCATTCCCCAACCTCTACACCTCCATCCAACTCGCACAGGGAACCGTGCTCGTCGAGTACGGGGCTCCCTTCATCGCCTTTGGCTGGTTCACCGTAGTGGGGCTCGGGTACGCCGACTACATGCTCATCGCCAAGCTGCCACGACTGACCGGCCTCCAGCGCGTCCAGGTGAGCTATGTCCTTACCGGCATGATACTCAGCCAGGCCATCGCCATCGTCACCATGATCTTCATGCCGCTTCTAGTCGACAACACCTACTACAGCCGCTGGGGGTCCGCCGCCTACATCTTTATGGTCGCCTTCGTGGCCTACGCCATAGCCAAGCACAACATCGTCCGCCCATTGGCTGCCTTCTACCGTGCCACCGCCTATTTCCTGACGGGCGCTGTCCTCGCTCTCCTCGTCCTCGCCCTTCTCAGTGCCGCCGGCCACATCCTGGCGACCTCCCATATCTCTCCATCGCTGCTCTATGTGCTCTCCGGTGTCGCCGTCGGCATCACCGTCGTGCGGGTCCATCGTCACATCAGATACGCACTCGACCGCGCTCTACCACACATGAGAGCCGCAGATGCCGCCGATGACGCCTCCAACGGCATCCTCCGCACTCTCGATGCCGATGAGCTTCCCAACTTCCTGGCCAACACTATCGCCGCCATCCTCCGGCCCTCTCACGTGAGCGTATTCTCGACAGACAGCGTCTCCGGCAACTACCTGTGCAGGTCTGACAACAACTCCAACAATCAGACCACCAACGACACGCCGCACGAACTCTCACCCGACTCCAGCCTCATCCGGGCCGTCTCCGAAGACCACGACCTGCTCGAGAGATCCCACATACGCCGTTTCCACTCGCTCGAGTACGCGACACCGGTGCTCGAGGAAATGGCGCGTTTTGACGCCGAGATCGTCGCCCCCATCTTCTGGGAGGACCACCTTATCGGCCTCGTCATGATAGGCGAGAACGTGTCCGGTGAGATGTACGCTCCCGAACAGCTCGATGTGCTCCGCAACATGCTGCCGCAGGTCTCGCTGGCCACCCGCAATGCGCAGCTTTTCGACGAAATGGTGCAGATGAAGGAATACAACGAGACCTTGCTGCGTCGCATGAAGAGCGGCGTCATCGCTGTGGACGCGGACAAGACCGTCGTCCTCGTCAATCCGGCCGCCGAAGAACTCCTCGGCATCACCGCCGACGACGTTATCGGACGCAACCTTGACGTCTTGCCCGATGACATCGCCAGGTGCCTCGACCGCGCACTAACCGGCGACGTCGAGCGCGCAGAGGACAGCTTCCGCGTCCGCAAGCCACATGGGGAGGAAGTCCCCGTCGCCTGCAG
>JAUWOG010000548.1 GCA_030612305.1 Armatimonadota bacterium
GTCCTTGAGGATGCCGCCGAGTGTGGCGTGGGCAACAGCGACGTGCGGGCCCATCTGGATGGCTTGCTCCAGTTCGCGCGCCGCCTCGTCGAGCTTGCGCTGCTCGTAGAACTCGCGGCCCCGATCGAAGTGCTCCTCCGGGGTGAGCATTGCCAGCAGCACAGCGACCACCACGACCATCGCCAATATGCCTATCACGCTATTGCCTCCCAGATGGCATGACCCGGTTCGGCGCACTCGACAAGACGCCGACGCAAGCTCATAAGGCGTCGGACAGGAGTCCGCAGGGCAATTGTACAAGAGATATGGCGGTCGGCGCAATTCCTGTGGAGGCAGGGGAAGGGACAACGGCTGAGGAAATCAGGTTGAGTTGACTGACAAGGAGGGGCGCTGATGAACTTCATCGTCATCTGTCTGGACACGCTGAGGTGGGACCATCTGGGCTGCTACGGCAACCAGGAGATACAGACGCGCGGGATTGACGCCTTTGCGCAGCGGGCGATGCGCTTCGATGCGGCGTACTGCGCGAGCTTCCCGACCATCCCGATGCGCACGGACGCCTTCACCGGCAATGTGAACTGGCCGGTCTATGGGTGGAAGGCGCTGGGGGAGGAGGAGGTGACTGTCACCGAGTGCCTCAAGCAGGCCGGCTACCATACGGCATTTGTCCATGATACGGAGAACATGGTGCCCACCGGCTTCGGGGAGGATTTCGAGGAGGACCTCTTCCTGCAGCCGCCGGAGGGCTGGGAGGAGAACAAGGAGCATGTGGAATTGGCGGTACCGCGCGAGCACATGCGACAGAATGGCGGCGGGTTCATTCGTGACCGGGCGCGCTCGCTGCTGTATGAGCATGAGACCGACTGGCCGGTGGCGCGCACGATGATGGCTGCATCGGAATGGCTGGAAGACAACTACAAGCGGGAGCGGTTCTTCCTGTGGGTGGACAGCTTCGAGATTCATGAGGACTGGCACGCGCCGGACCACTACACCGAGTACTACAGCCCGGACTACGAGGGCCTGGATTACTCGTATCCCAACTACGGGTACACGGATATCTACGAGGCGCATGAACTGCAGCGGCTGCGGGATCGCTATGCGGCGGAGGTGAGCCTCACCGACCGCTGGGTGGCGCACCTGCTGCGGCAGATCGAGACGATGCGGCTGTTTGAGAACTCGATGGTGGTGCTGCTCTCGGATCACGGGATGTATATCGGCGAGCACGAACGCACCGGCAAGCATAGTGTTGAGGCGACGGATGCCTGGCCGATATACGATGAGGTCGGCCGGCTGCCGCTGCTGATGAGGATGCCGGGCAATGACGAAGCGAAGACGACGCGGGGCCTGGTGCAGCCGGCGGACCTGATGCCGACGATGCTCGAGCTGGCCGGTGTCGCGCGCTCGGAATGGCCGGAGATGTACGGGAAATCAATGGTGCCGCTGCTGGCGGGCGAGACGAACCGGCACCATGATTGCGTCTTCACCTCATGCCATAGCGGGGCGGGCCCGGGACGTATCGAGTATCTGCCCTCGTGCATCACCGTGACGCAGCCGCCGTGGACACTGGTAACGGGGCCGCAAAGCTGGGAGCCGAGGCTGTACCATGCCGGGATAGACCCGGGCCAGACGCGCAACCTCATCGGGAGGCATCCGCAGGTGGCTGAGCTGATGCGGGAGGCGCTGGTTGAGTTCATGGCGAGCCGCGGAGCCGAGAAGGAATACATCGAGGGCTTCACGAGGATTTGAGTGGCCCGAGGATGGATGGGAGCGGCGGTAAAACGGAACTTGACACGATGCGTCATGCGTAAGATAATGCAAGCAACGATGGATTTGCAGACGTAAATGCCTCCGTGGGGCTCATTGTGGAAGGGTGTGGGTGGTATGGCTAAGACGAAGGCGTCCCCGAAGCTCAAGCCGACGCGCAGCAAGAACTGGGTCACGCTGTCCTCGAAGTATCAGGTGGTGATACCGAAGGAAATTCGGGAGCGGGCGGGGCTCGAGCCGGGGCAGAAATTCCTGGTGATGCTGGAAGGGGAGACCATTAGGCTCGTGCCGCAGGTTCCGCTGGAAAGTCTGCTGGGGATCGCGAAGGGCGCGAACATCGAGGGCCTGCGCGAAAAGGTGGACCGAATGTGATAGTGATAGATTCGTCGGGCTGGGTGAGAGTGTCGTAGAACAGACATTGACACGATGCGTCATGCGTAAGATAATATGAGCAACGATGGATTTGCAGACGTAAATGCCTCCGTGGGGCTCATTGTGAAGGGTGTGGTTGGTATGGCTAAGACGAAGGCGTCGCCGAAGCTCAAGCCGACGCGCAGCAAGGCGAAGGTGTCCCCGAAGCTCAAGCCAACGCGCAGCAAGGCTAAGGCGTCCCCGAAGCTGAAGCCGGCGCGCAGCAAGAACTGGGTCACGCTGTCCTCGAAGTACCAGGTGGTGATACCGAAGGAAATCCGGGAGCGGGCAGGGCTGGAGCCGGGGCAGAGGTACCTGGTGATGCTGGATGGCGAGATCATCAGGCTCGTGCCGGAAGTCCCGCTGGAGAGCCTGCTGGGGATCCTCAAGGGCGCGAACACCGAGGGCCTGCGCGAAAAGGTGGACCGAATGTGATAGTGATAGATTCGTCGGGCTGGATACAGATGTTTGAGGAGGGCCCACAGGCGCACGGATACCTGGAGTTGCTGGAGAGGGATGAGGATATCATCGTCCCCACCATCGTGCTCTATGAGGTATGCAAGATCACACTGCGTGAACGCGGCGCGCACTGGGCGGAACTGGTGGGCGGCGTCTTGCAGGGCTATCGTATCGAGCCTCTGGGTGCGAGTCTGGCGATGGAGGCTGCGGAGGTGAGTCGGAAGCATAAGCTGGCGATGGCGGAT
>JAUWOG010000403.1 GCA_030612305.1 Armatimonadota bacterium
GGCTTGCGGGCGCGTGTCGCGGATGGTCACCTCGTCCGTCATCCCGAGGTCGTCTTCGGGCGCGATGGTTGCCACCATGCCGACGAGATGCCCGCCTGCCGAAGAGCCGTAGGCCGCGATGCGCTGCGGGTCAAAGCCATACTCCCCGGCGCGCTCCCTCACCCACGACATGCCCACCCGCACGTCCTGTAGCATCTCCTGCAGATGGACCTCCGGCAACATGCGGTAGTTGACCGAGGTGCAGACATAGCCCAGGTCGCAGAAGTGCTCCATGACGGTATGCCAGCCGGTCTTGTCGCCGCCGGACCAGCCGCCGCCATGGATGAAGAAGATGCACGCGCCATTGCCTTCGCCGGCGGGCAGGAACACGTCTATCATCTGAAGCTCATGCCCCAGCGAGCTGTACGGGATGTCGTAGGTACGCATTCGGTTTTCCCCTGTTGCGCTCACGCTAATGCTTCCTCCGGGTGCGGTCGGCACCTATATGCTGACACATTCTCCCGAAGCCGCCGACGCATAGACGGCATCGGTAATCTGCTGGACGATGAGGGCCTTCTCGAGTGTCGTACTCGGCTCGCGGCCCTCGCGGATCGCCGCGGCGAGGTCCAGGACGGGCCCGCTACCGGTAAGATGAATGTCCGGTTCCTCATCGCTTTGCCATACGACGCGCGACTTGTAGCCCTCCTCCTCAGTCGCCTCATCGAAAACAATCTGCTTCGGTTTAGCTTGAGTCATCGTCAGATGCAGCGAACCTTTCGTGCCGATAATCTGCCAGGCGTCTTCGCTGCCGATGGCCATGTATTCGCCGCGCTCGATCTTGAGCATCGTCCCGCCCTCGCAGCGGATCAGCGCCGTGTAGTGCGTCTCGGCGTCGGAGCCCTCGGGGATGTGTGAGGCCAACTGCGGCGCGATGGTCCAGGTCTGCCCGAAGACCGTCTGTGGCTTGAGCTTCCAGCCGCAGATGCCGAGCAGATAGTCCAGGTCATAGCAGCCCCAGTTCACCATGAAGCCGCCGCCGTTGAGGTGGCGCTTGAGCCGCCATTCCGGACGCGGGCCGTCAGGTGGCGGCGGTGCCGGGCTGAAGGACCGGTGATAGACTTCCCGCAATTCGCCGAGCGCTCCACTCGCGACGAATTCGGTAGCCACTTGCGCCCCTTCAGGGAAGCGGTAGCGTTCGCTGCAACATGCCGCGACCAGGTCCCCGCGAGCTTCAATCATCTGCTCGACCTCGCCGACATTCATGGCGACGGGCTTCTCGGTCAGCACATGTTTCCCCTGTGCGAAGGCCTCCATAGCAAGTGGAAAGCGCCCGTGGCAGGGGAGGGCCAACACGACTGCCTCGATGTCGGGGTCGGCGATGAGGTCGCTGCCCTCGATGTAGGTTTTCGCGGCGCCGAACTTCTCCGCGGCGGCCTCAGCGCGCTCCTCGATGAGGTCAGCTACCGCGACGAGTTCAATCTCCTCCGCCTCCATAGCCGGCTTCATGTGCGACGGTCCAATGACTCCACAGCCAATAACTCCCACTCTGACAGGTTCCATCCTGGTGCTCCCTTCGATATGCGGTACGACCACGCGAGTCATTTCGCCGACAACGCATACGCTTCCTCCGCACAGAGAAGAGCCGCGCGGCCTCGGAGGTCGCGCGGCTTTGGTATGCAGGGAGGTCAGAGCTACTACTCCACGGTCACTGTCTTCGCCAGGTTGCGGGGCTGGTCAATGTGCTCGCCGCGCAGGTCCGCTATGTGGTAGGCCAGAAGCTGCAGCGGAATCGCCACCGTTATCGGCGAGGTCAGCTCATGCGTCGGCGGCACCCAGATCATGTCATTCGGCCGGGCAGCGATGTCGCTCTCATCGGCGTCCGCGTCCGCACCGGTGGCGGGTATCTGCGTGTCGCCGTCGGTAGCCACTACGACCATCGGGCCGGAGCGGGCCTTGATCTCCATGATGTTGCCGATCATCTTCTCATAGACATCGCCCTCGACGGCGACGGCTACGGTGAAGAGGTCCGGCTCGACGAGTGCGATTGGGCCATGCTTCATCTCGCCGGCTGAGTAGCCCTCGGCGTGGATGTAGCTGATTTCCTTCAGCTTGAGCGCCCCCTCCATCGCCGACGGGAGGTTGACGCCTCGGCCCAGGTACAGCGCATTGGGCTTCTCGTAGTGCTTCGCGGCGACCGCTTTGACGTCGTCCTCGCGGTCGAGGAGTTCCTGCGTCAGTTCCGGTGCCCGCAGCAGGTCGGCTTTCAGCGTCTCTATCAGCTCCGGGTCGGCCTCGCCGCGCACCTCTGCGAAGTGCAAAGCCAGCATCGTCATCGTGAAGATCTGGAGTGTGAATGCCTTGGTCGAAGCGACGCCGATTTCCGGCCCGGCCTGGATATAGACGACGCCGTCGGACTCCCGCGCGATGGAGCTGTCAACTACATTGAGCACGGAGACGACCCTTGCGCCCTTCGCCTTCATGTCGCGGAGCGCGACGAGTGTATCCGCCGTCTCGCCGGACTGGCTGATGACGATACAGAGCGTGTTGTCGAGGACCACCGGGTCGCGGCTGCGCAGTTCGGCGGCCAGGTCAGCCTCCGCCGGAACGCGCGCCAGCTTCTCCATCAGGAAGCGCCCGACCAGACCGGCATGATAGGCAGTCCCGCAGGCGGTGAACACAACCTTGCGCAGGCTCCTTATTTCCTCTTCGCTCATGTTGAGTCCGTCGAGCTTGATCGGCTTGTCGGGGGCGGAGAGACGACCGGCCAGGCAGGCGCGGATCGCGTCCGGCTGCTCGTGAATCTCCTTGTGCATGAAGTGCTTGTGCTCGCCCTTCTGCGCCGCATCGGCCGGCCACGGAATCACGAATACCTCGCGCTCGAGCGGCTTCAGTTCCAGGTCGGTCAGCTCGATGTCGTCCGCCGTCAGCAGCGCCACCTCATCATCGTCAATCACATAGACCTTGTCGGTCTCCTGGCGGATGGCGCCCATGTCGGAGGCGATGTAGTTCTCGCCCTCGCCGATGCCGACCACCAGAGGCGAGAAGCGGCGCACGGCGACCAGTTCCCCCGGGCTATCAGCGCAGATGATGCCGAAGGCGAACGCGCCCTCGAGGTCGGCCACGGCGCGGCATACCGCTGCCCGCAGGTCGCCCTCGTAATACTTCTGCACCAGGTGGGCCATGACTTCGGTATCGGTCTGAGACTTGAACTCATAGCCCTCGGCGGTCAACTGCTCGCGCAGTTCCTGGTAATTTTCGATGATGCCATTGTGGATCACGGCGATGCGCCCGTTGTCGGACAGGTGCGGGTGCGAGTTCTCCACCGACGGCTTGCCGTGAGTGGCCCAGCGGGTATGACCGATGCCGATGGTGCCCACCAGTGGATTCTTTTCGAGCTCTTCGTCCATGTTATCCAGCTTGCCGACGACTTTGCGCACGTCCAACTCGCCGTCGCGGATGACCGCAATACCCGCCGAGTCATACCCGCGATATTCCAGCCGCCGCAGGCCCGCCAGACAGATTTGCGGGGCCTGGCGCGTTCCGATGTAACCGACAATGCCGCACATTTGAATTATTGCTCCTTATCTATTCTCAAGCTTTGTTACGAGGGTCGAAGATGGTTGCAATGGTGTCGGGCTGGAAGCCCGACCTACGCGAGACATACGGGAACTCGGGCTAGAAAGCCCAAGCTACGCGATGCATGTAATGGTGGGAATGT
>JAUWOG010000301.1 GCA_030612305.1 Armatimonadota bacterium
GGTTGTTTGTTTGTGGGTCCTTTATTGAATAAACTACTCGCTGTTCTTCGGATTAAAGACAATGCACGACGGGCGCATTGACCTGGCGGTCAACGGGGAGCCGTTTTCGATCCGCATCCGGCGCACGCACATGGAGGAGGATACCGGCAAGAATATCCACCTGCCCGACGGTCGCAGCCTTGTCGAGTACAACCGCTCCGGCGTGCCGCTGATGGAGATCGTGACCGAGCCGGATTTCAGCTCTGCGGAGCAGGTTCGCGAATACCTCGTCCAGTTGCAGCGGCTGCTGCGCTACCTGGGCGTCTCGACTGCGAACATGGAAGAGGGCGCGATGCGTTGCGAGCCGACTGTGAACCTCGTAGATGAAGAGGCCGGCGAGGCAACACCGAAGGTCGAGATAAAGAACCTGGCCTCCTTCAAGGCCGTCTTCGATGCCATCAGCCATGAGATAGACCGGCAGCACTGGTGCCTGGAGAACAACGCGCCGATGCAGCAGGAGACGCGCCGCTGGAACGATACCGAGAACAAGACGACAACGATGCGGCTCAAGGAGTCAGCCGACGACTATATGTACTTCCCGGAGCCGGACCTCGTCCCGATGATGCCGGAGCCGGAATGGGTTGAAGAGATCGCTCAGAGCATCCCCGAGCTGCCGCTGGCGCGACAGGCGCGCTTGGGCGAGGAGTACGGCCTGCCGGAGTATGATGCTGCGGTACTCACGGAGGACAGAGAGACCGCCGACTACTTCGAGGCGGTTGCGGCGGAGTGTCCTGACCCCAAGAGCGCCAGTAACTGGGTGATGGGGGATCTGACACACATGCTGCACGAGCAGAACCAGACGCCGGCAAGCTGCCCCCTGTCACCGGCGGCGCTGGGGAAGCTGATAGACCTCATCAACGACGGCACCATCAGCAACAAGATCGCCAAAGACATCTTCCCGCAGCTCTACGAAAGCGGCGGCGACCCGGAGCAGATCATCGAGGAGCGAGGGTTGGTCCAGATCAGTGATGAAGGCGAGTTGGAAGCTCTCGTTGATGCGGCCATTGAGGCGAACCCGAAGGCCGCCGAGGACTACCGGGCCGGGAAGAAAAGGGCCGCCGGCGCTATCGTCGGCTATGTGATGAAAGAGACACGCGGCCAGGCCAATCCTCAACTGGTCAACACGATACTGCAGCAAAGGCTGGGCGAATAGGCCGCACGTCGGCGGTATCTTTCCCCGTGTGTACGAAGTGTTTTCAGCAGCGTTGTGAGGAAGGGCCCTGCCTGCGTACGTGGCCGGGGTATGACGATGAATAGAGACAAAGCGATAAAGCTCGCGGTCGCGATTGCTGCCGTGGCTGTGATTGTGACAGTCGAGTTTGCGGTCATGGGTGGCGACCATCGCCCGGTCGGGCCCGGCGATGTCGAGCACCGGGGCGGGGAGGCCATGCGCATCCGGGCCGAACTGCCCGACGCGGACTTCTTCTACGTGCTGACGACCTGCCGCTCCTGCGAGCCTGCCAATGACCGTGTCAGGGAATTGCAGAAGGCCCACCCCGAGCTGAAGTTCGTGTGGGCCCATCCGAAGATGGTCAAGCTGACGGTGCTGATGGAGGTGCTCGGCGACAGCTACGGCATTGAGGAGGCCGACAGGCGTCTCATCCGACCGGTTCTGTACGGGCCCGGGCGCTTCTGGCAGGGAGTACCTGAGGTAAAGAATGCCCGCATCGAGGGCTGGCTGGACGGCCCCAGGCCCTACGAGCGCCTCGACTCATCGTGGGATTGGCTGCGTCAGGGACAGGCCCACATACTGGCCCGCCTCCAGCGGTTCCAGTGGTATGCCGTCGGCCTCTTCGGCCTCATTGACGGCATCAACCCCTGCGCAATATCCACGATCATTTTCCTGCTGTCATACCTGACGCTTGCGGGCTTGAAGAAGGACTCCCTCAAGGTGGGCCTACTGTTTGCGCTGGGGTGCTTTGTGTGCTATTTCCTCATCGGCCTGGGGTTGTGGCACGTGTCCACGATGGCCGTCGGCGCAGTGTGGGGGCGGCGTATCCTCTACCCGCTGATCGCTTTCGTGACGATCGTGGTGGCGGTGCTGGCGTTTGTCGAGTTGTCACAACTGCTGGGCGGCGCTGTTTCGGAAACGGTTCTGAAACTGCCGCGCAACTGGTTGCTGGGCGTGCATCAGGCGATTCGGCGCGTGGTGAGAGCGGAGCACGTGCTGGCGCTTGCCGCGCCGGTCGGCGTGCTCGTGACACTCATCGAATTCGGCTGCACCGGCCAGGTGTACCTGCCCACCATCACCTATGTTGCGAGTCTTCCCGGGCAGCGGCTGATAGCGGTGCCTCTCCTGCTCGTTTACAACATCGCCTTCATCATCCCGCTGCTGGCCGTCATCATCGGCCATCACGTGACGGCGGGGAAACTGGCCAAACCGAGGCCGCCGGTGCAGTTGAAATTCGTGAGGCTGGCAGAGGGCATTCTGCTCGCAGCGATTGGTGCCTTCATGCTGTGGGCGACATTCCACGCATGGACGACATAGGGTGAGGACGCGAATTGCCGGGGCGTCCGGACGAGAATATGGGCGAGCAAGTGGCGGAGCGCAAATCCAGCCGGACACTGATCGTGGGGATGGACGGTGGGAGTCCGGACCTCATGGAGCAATGGGCCTCCGACGGCCTGCTGCCGACCTTTGCCCGCCTCATGGACGAGGGCTTCTTCGCCCCGCTTCGCTCGACGGTCAACTTCCACAGCGCTTCGGCGTGGAGCACATTCGCCACGGGCGTCGGGCCGGCGACCCACGGCGTGTATCATTTCGTCAACCGCGTGCCCGGCCAGTACGCGGCCGTCGCGATTCACTCCGGCCACATTGACAGCCCCACGCTCTGGGAGCATCTGACGGAGCAGCAGGTGCCGTTGCTGGCGTTCAATGTGCCGATGACGTATCCCGTCAAGCCCGTCTCGGGGGTTCAGGTGGCCGGCTGGTTGGCGCCCGAGATCAGCTCTGCGGGCGCAACCTATCCGCCTGAGGTGGCCGCGCACATCACCGCGAAGTTCGGGCGCTATCCCATGTTCCCCGATGGCAAGCGGTTCGTCATCTCCGGCCATTTCGCGGAAGCTGCGCGCTTGCTCAGGTCGAGCCTCGAGACGAAGCTCGAGGTGGCCGAGCACTACCTGACGAACAGCGATTGGCAGTTTGCGGCGGTGGTCTTCCCGGAAACCGATGCCGCGCAGCACTGGTTCTGGCACTTCATTGATCCCAGGTCTCCGCAGTACCGGGCCGATCTCGTCGAGCGGTTCGGCAATCCGATACTCGACACCTATACGGCGGTTGACAGGTGGCTGGGGCGACAGCTTGAGCTTCTCGGTGATGATCTGGAACTGATGATCGTCTCCGACCACGGCTTCACGCTGCAGAGTCGCGGCGAGCTGTACATCCGCGACCTCCTGGTACGTGCGGGCCTGCTGAAGCCACGCGCCGGCGTTGCCAGACAGGCGCGCGAAGTAGCCTTGCGCTGCATTGACAGGATGCCACATGTCTGGCGGCACAGTATCGCCAGACTTGCTCCGGAGGCCCTCTCCGGCGGTGTGCTGACGAAGAAGGCCATCGGCGACAATGTCTGGGCCGCGACGAAGGCCTTCGCCTCCGCGACATGGGATCCGTGGATAAACCTCGCCGGGCGAGAGCCTCACGGCATCGTCGGGCGGGACGAGTACGACGAGACCTGCGACGCGGTGCGGGAGTTGCTGACGAGTTCCGAAGACATAGCCACCGGCCGGCCCGCACTGGCGGCAGTCACGAAGACGCGCGACGAAATGGACGGGAAGCATATTGACAACATACCGGACCTCGCGCTGCGGTGGACCGACGAGTTCGTCATCGAGGGCCTGACGGCACGCTTCCAGGGCAAGCGCGTCACGGCGACAAACGCGGAGGGCAGGCGTACGACATCCTCTGTGACTGGCGCGCATAGCCCCTATGGCATTCTCATCGCCCTTGGTGACAGGTTGAGCGCGCGGCTTGCCGGCGCTGAACCGGCGATGCTCGACATCGCCCCGACTGCCCTTGAGCTGCTCGGCCTCGAGGTCCCCTCATGGATGGAGGGCCGGAGCCTGTTGGACGACACCGCACGCGACGCAGATGGCGACCGCCACACGTCCGGTTGAGGCCCAGGTGGCCGGCTGCCCCAGTCCCGGGAGTTCTTTGATGAAGGTTCTGCTAGTCTGCCCGAATCGCCGCACGATACCCCAATGGGCCCCGTTCTTTCAGGGACTGTCAGCCCAGGGCGACATGTCGGTGCATGTCTTGACCTCGCGCATGACCCCGTCACGGCGGCGAGAGCTTGAGGCGAGCAGCTACTACCCCGGCGGGTACGAGATGACAGAGATCGGCGCTCTGTTCCAGAAGCTCTCGGAGAAGGGACACAGCGCGCCGCTGGTCTTCTCATCGGGCATCAACGAAGTGGTTCGCGAGCTTGCCCCTGACGTAG
>JAUWOG010000639.1 GCA_030612305.1 Armatimonadota bacterium
CCATGTCGAGGTCCTCGCGAAGATAGCGCATCGTCCCGCCCGAGGTCGTGACCCCCGACTCGGCCTCGCCGTCAAGCTCCGCCCCGATGGTCGCACCGCCGGTGGAAAAGATATCCACGACCGCCTCCTGGCCGCTTTTGCACCAGCCGATTTCGCGCCAGATACGCCGCACCGCCTCGCGGTCTTTCTCCGGGTCGTATTCGCGGTATCTCATCGCGCTATCAGCCCTTCTCGTGTGTGCGCCGACATGTAGTGGATGCGCTCGGCGTTCTCGGCGAGCAGGCGGGCGTTGTGCTCGTCGCCGCCGGGCATATTCTCGCTGATGTAGATAGGCGGCTCGATGCCTCGCGCAACCAGGTTCGCCACCGTCTCGCAGGCAATGGCATTGACCACCGTCACGCCGAGCACCGTTGAGAGCGGGCCCGTCTTCTGCGCGACACCTTCCACTTCCACCGCCGCATCGCCCAGCGGCGCGCAATTGTCAATCACGATCTCGCAGAAATCCAACATGCGCTTGCCGCTAGGATGGCGGCTGGGGACATTCATGCTGTACTCGACGGAGGTGATCCCGATGACCGCAAGGCCCGCCTCCTGCGCCGCCGCGGCCATGTCAATGACCACTGCATTGCGGCCGGATGTCGAAGCGATGATCAGCGCGTCACCCTCGGCGGCAGGCGAGTTCTCCAGCAGCAGGCGGCCATAGCCCGGCACCCGCTCGATCTGCGAAGTCATCGGCATCGGGCGCACCTGCAGGTCCATCCCATGCGGGTAGATCGTGTTGACGAGTATCAGCCCGCCGGTGCGGTAGCATAGCTCCATCGGCAGGATGAATGAATGTGTCGCGCCGAAGGCGAAGATGGTGTGACCGGCGGCGATGGTGTCGGTGAGCAGTTCGGCGGCGGCCTCGATCTGAGGCAACTGCTCTGCCCGCAGCTTCTCAAGGCCTGCCGCTGCCGCGTCGAAATATGCCTGTGCTGACATGGTTCATAGCTCCTCTGTTTTACTCTGGAAACTCCATGCGGGCTGCGGCATTCATGGGCTGGCAGGGTCAAGCGCCCGAGGCCAGCTTGCGGAAGTTGTCAAGGATGCTCAGGCCCGCCGCCTGGCTCTTCTCCGGATGGAACTGGCACGCGAAAAGATTGCCCCGCCGCACCGACGAACAGAAGCTAATCCCATAGTCGGTTGTCGTGGCGACGAGGCTCTCATCATCCGGCTCCACGTAATACGAGTGGACGAAATAGACCCACGTGCCGTCCTCAATTTCCTCCAGGTGCGGGGCGTCATTGACCCTCGTTATCTGGTTCCAGCCTATCTGCGGGATCTTCAGATCGTGGCGGAAGCGGAGCACGCGCCCGGGCAGGATACCGAGGCCGGCTCTCTCCCCCTCTTCGCTGCTCGCGAACAGCATCTGCAACCCCAGGCAGATACCCAGAAACGGTTTGTCGGCGGCGATGAGTTCCGCAATCGGGTCCACCAGCCCGCTTTTCTCCAGCCCGTGCATGCAGTCATCGAAGGCCCCCACGCCCGGCAGAACAACACCGTCGGCAGCCTGGAGCACCTCCGGCGAGCTGGTTGTCTGCACCTCGCAGCCGACGTGCTTCAGGGCTTTCTCGACGCTGCCGAGGTTACCTTCACCATAGTCAATGAGCGCGATCACAGCGTGTATCATCCTTTCTCGAATTCCGAATGCGTCGCGTCTAGTTATGTACAACTTTATACTTGCAGAGCTATGAAACCGCGTGTCGTTGCGTCATTCGTCGCGGCGTGGACAGCGCCGTGGATATCGTGTATCATAGCCAAATGCTAGCCTCGGCCGATCCATTCGCAACCCAGTCGCCGTTGCGGCCGTTACAACGAGACGCACGGATTTTAGCATAGACGGGAGAAGCTGTATAGTGGGGACGAGTGCCGCCCACCAGGAGACAGTGCTGGTAGTGGACTTCGGAGCGCAGTATGTGCAACTCATTGTGCGCAAGGTCCGCGAGCAGCAGGTCTATAGCGAGATGCGACCCGCGAGCATCACGGCTGACGAGCTGCTGGCAGAAAAGCCGCGCGGGATCATTCTCTCCGGCGGCCCCAACAGCGGCTATGCGCCCGGCGCGCCGAGCCTCGACCCGGCCATCCTCGAAGCCGGCATACCGATCCTCGGCATCTGCTACGGGCAGCAGCTACTCGCCCATCTGCTCGGCGGCGAAGTCGGGCGCGACGAGCAGGAGCGCGAGTACGGACATGTGCCAATCGAGATACTCGAGCCGGAGGGCCTGTTCGCAGGCGTCGAGCCACGCACCCAGACCTGGATGAGCCACGGTGACAAAGTCACCAAG
>JAUWOG010000542.1 GCA_030612305.1 Armatimonadota bacterium
ATGAGCCACACTCAGTCCCTGACGTGGGTCAACGGGCAGCTATCTTCACCCTCATCCGGGGTGTTACGCGCCGATGACCGCGGGCTTCTCTATGGCGACGGCCTCTTCGAGACGATGCGCGCGTATGGTGGCCGCGTTTTCTGCCTCGCGGAGCATCTGGACCGGCTGCTGCAGGGAGTGGCGCTGCTCGGTTTCCCGCTCCAGTACGACGAGGCGCAACTCGAAGCCGGCATCGCCGAGACACTCGCAGCCGCCGGCCTCGATGACGCCTACCTCCGTTTGACGGTCACGCGTGGCATTGGCGGACGCCCCTCGGAACTCGCGGCCTCGGACGCATGTACGGTCATCATTGCCGTACGCGAGTACCACGGCTATCCCGCGTCCATCTACGAACAGGGCATGAAGCTGAGCCTCGCCGCTGCCCGTCGCTATGACACCTCGCCGCTGAGTGGCATCAAGTCACACAACTACCTCGACAACAACCTCGCGCATGATCATGCCAGGCAGTCCGGCTATGATGAAGCGATATTCCTCAACACTCAGGGTCTCGTGGCAGAGGGAGCGACGAGCAACATCTTCATCGTCGAGGCGGGTCGGATTCATACTCCGCCGCTGGACGCCGGTGTCCTGCCGGGGATCGTCCGCCAGTGCCTGGTGGATGGTCTGGACATCGTGGAGGAGCCGTTTAGCCCGGACCGTCTCGCTGCTGCCGACGAGGTATTCCTGACCAACAGTCTGCTCGAGGTAGCGCCTGCCACCCGCCTCGGCCAGCGCCCGATAGGCGATGGTATCCCGGGGCCGTTCTACCGCGAGGCGCACGATTTCTATCGCGCCCTCATCGAGGCCGGCCGCTAGCAGCGCCGAGCCGAGAGCGGGCCTAGCCCCCTTCGCGCCGGGCGGTCACAGCGTCAGCGGCGGGGCGCCTCTTTGCAGCAGATAGCCGTCCCTGCCGCTCTTCCCGATGATGCTGTCAAGCCGGATGAGCCACGTATCCTCGTGCCGCTCGAGGATGTACTCGACCTCCACTTCCATCAGCGGGCCATCCTTTGCCGGCGCGTAGTACTCATGCATCTTCAGGCTCACTTCTTCTCCCGTGCGTCCCAGTGACCATGACAGCCGCTTGACGAAGCTGTCTGCGGTCTTGAAACCGACCAGCTTGCAGCGGCTCGCGGTCCGAGTGTACCGCGCCTTCGCTTCCATCGGCCCGAGCAGCGAAATCTCAACGTAGTCCCACGTGCCTCCCTGATGTGCCACCAGAAAGCGTTGCACGGCCTGCTCAGGCGGCGGGGGAAGGAACTTCGGGTACGCGTAGGCCAGCACCGCCGCCAGGAATATCAGCAGCCCCACCGTCGCAGCGGCAGCCACATGGCCCGTTTTCTTCTCTGTTTCCTCCGGCGTCTCCATCTGTTTCTGCAACTAGAGCACCTTCTCCCACTCGGGGCTCGCCGACAGCAGTGTCTCGTGCAACACGGCGTCGGCCTCCCTTATCCACTCTCTGGCAACCTTCTCGACCTCCTCATCATAGCCGAGACCACAGACATCTTCAACCATCACTTCAATCCCCTGTGGCCACAACTCCGAGGCGAACTGTCTGTCCGGCGGGTACATCAACCCGCTCTCATCCGTCGCCCGGAACCGCAGCCCCGCTGCCGCACACACACTCGTCAGCCTCGGCTCTACCCCATTCCTCAAATCGCAGACTATCGCGCCGGTCACGCGGTCCTCACGAGACAGCTTCCGCCGCACATCCCGTCCCACACGATAGAGCGTATCTCCCAGCGCCCGGTTGGCAAACCGTGACAGCAAGTCGTCAACATGCTCCGCCTGGTTTTCCTCATCGAACTCCTCGGGATACTGCCTGATGAGGGCCCGCGCTGACTCCCACATCCCGGCCCGCACTGCCGGCCCCAGCACCTCATGCTCCACAGTCTCGTAGGTGTACCGCAGGGCAGGATCATAGACATGCCCCAGGTACGCGCACAACGCATGACCGAGGTTGTGGATGAACAGCTTCCGGTCAACGTATGCTTTCATGTTCTGCTTCGGGTCCAGGCCCGCCACATCGGGGATATCGTTTCTGAAGCCGCGCGCGTCACAAATCAGCGTGTTGTAGGCCTCGGCGAAGACCAGCAGCGGATCCCGTGCACGGTCGGCCCCGCTCATTATCGGAACCATTTTCCCGATACTCGTCTCCACCAGGCCGACACTCTCATCGAGTGGGAAGTCATCCGGGAGAAGTCCGCCGAGGCCCGCTCTGAACGCCGCCGAGGCATCCCGCATGTTCTCGCAGATGATGATATCCAGCGGCGGCTCACCGGCTGCGACACGCATCGCCAGCGCGCGAGCAATAGTGGGGTATATGTACCTCAGAGCACCCGGGCCGACTGCCGTGGCGCAGAGCCGGGCATCGGCGAGTTCCGTCGCAGCGCCCTCCATGTCGCGCCCGTCAACAGCCCTGACGCCTTCGACCCGCATCGTGGCCGGCTCTCTGTCCTTGATCTCGACACAGTACGCGCCACGCTCGTTCAGCGCATTGACCACCGCAGGCACGACATCTATGAAGACCACGTCGAACCCGGCGCTGGCAAAGAGCTGCCCGACGAAGGACCGGCCAATATTTCCTGCCCCGATTTGCACGAACTTCTTCTCTTCCATCGTCTCAACACCCGGCTGTCATGTTCGTCGGAAGCTCCTGCGCTACCTGCTTTGCGGCCCACCGCCTTTGCCGTATGCCTTTGCCATATGCCTTTGCCTTTGCCGTTGCCTTTGCCTTGGCCTTTGCTATTGCTGGGGGTAGGCTTCCTACTCCCGCAAAGAATGGGTGGCTCGGCCGGAGCTTGCTGCAGCGCAGCAAGCTCAGGCCGAGAATGCCGTTCATCGGCGCAATCCTTGGTTACCCCGCCT
>JAUWOG010000332.1 GCA_030612305.1 Armatimonadota bacterium
CCAGGACGGTGATGATCCAGGACGAGCGCGGGATGACCCACATCAACAATACGGAGGTCCTGAGTGAGAAGGTCCGGGCGCGCAAGGACTTCGTCCTCGAGGCCGGCGATGTCGCGGACGGGAAGCTGTACTTCTACCGCCGAGGTGACAAGTACCCCTACGAGAGCGACGGCCAGCGGATGTGCGTCAGTGTCAACGGTCGCCGCCTGACGCCGGTCAGGGAGCTGGTGTCAACGGGCTGGAGCTATGTGAATGTGCCCGCGAAAGCGCTGCAGAAGGGGCTCAACAGCTTTGTGTTTTCAGGCGGCGGGCGACTGCTGGTCGAGAACAGTAGCTACCCGAACCGCTCGGCGCGGAGTGTGGATGGCGGCGCGACCTGGGACTATGACCGCCTCGGCGAGCAGGGGATGAATGACGGGGAGTACCTCGTGCGGCTGCGGCTGAACCGCTATCCGGCAGAGGTCGCGCTGACGTCTGATGTCATTGACCTGGCGGCGCCGGCGGCGGACGAGAGTATCTACCCGCAGTTGAAGTGGGCGCGAGTGCGCCTGAAGGCGGAGGCGGAGAAGTCGAAAGGAACAGTGATGCGGCTGGAGGCACGGACCTCCGGGAATGGCGAAGACTGGAGCCCGTGGGGACCGGTGGCTGAGGTTACAAAGAATGAGAAGCTGCCACGGTATCTGCAGTGGCGGGCGATGATAGGGAGCAAGCTTGGGGATGTCACGGCGCTGCTGAAGAAGGTGACTCTGGAAGCCGAGGTCGAAATGGCGCGGGCCACGATGGCCGATTCAGTGCGTGTGACGGAGTTGACGGAGGTCAGCCGGATTGTCGGCTCTTACGGATTTGCCTACCAGAAGCCGTTCGACCGGCTGGCGCTTCTGCGCAAGCAGTATGGATTGAAGAAGGTCATCGCGGGGCACAAGACGGAGCTGGAGAAGTTCGTGGCCCTGCGGAACTGGTGCCGGTACACGGCTCCCAAGGGTTGGGACAGCGGACGGACGCAATGGTGCCCGCCGTGGGATGGTCTCGTTCTCCTGGAGATGAACCAGGACCCGCGCGCGTTGTGCATGTGTACGCATTACTCGACGCTGTTCGTGCAGACGGCCGCAGCGCTGGGCTACACGGCTCGGCATGTCATCCTCGACCATCACTGCGTCGCCGAAGTCTGGTCGAATCAGTTCCGCAAATGGATTCTCATGGACACCGGCAACAACCATGATCCCAGCTACAACTGCCATTTCGAGCACGACGGCATCCCCATCAACACGCTGGAATTGTGGCGCTTGTGGAAGGCGAAGCGAACCGACGAAATCCGGATCGTCTTCGCCGGACAGGAGAGCATCTCCGGAGACAAAATAGACCCGAAGAAGCATGGATTTGCCGACTTCAAGCTCTATCGCCGGTTCTGCATCGCTCTGCGCAACAACCATCTGCAGACGCCCTTCCCCGGGGAGCTCACGCACGGGCATGGCGAGTATTTCTGCGACGCCTACCTGTGGTATGAGAGCACGCCGGTGCCCGAGGAGTCGCCGGAATACGGCCTGACCAGCGACCGGCCCAATGACTACTACTGGCCGCTCAATGAGGTCGCCATCGAGCTGAATGTGGGCGAGGATGAACGCACGCTGACAGTGGCTCTGAAGACGGTGACGCCGAACTTCGAGAAGTTCATGGTCAAGGTGGGGCAGAGCAAGTGGGCTGAGAGGCAAGGCGGCTTTGCGTGGAAGCTGAAGCCGGGGCGGAACGTGTTGCAAGCCAAGGCCGTCAACAGCTTCGGCGTCCAGGGCCCGGTGAGCCGGGCGGTTGTTGAGATGTAGCGTCAGTCGGCTGCGCGGCGGTTACTGCTTCGTGCTGTACAAGGCGCTGACTTCGTCCTGATTCAGGGCGCGGCTGTAGATGCGCAGCCTGGCGATAGCACCGTTGAAATAGTCATGCGACCCGAAGCCGATTTTCAGCGGCCTGTCGTTGGAGATGTCGTAGTCGGCCGCGTCGAAGGGGGAAGATTGCGCCACCGGTTCTCCATCCACGTAGAGCCTCAGTTGATCCGCGGCTCGGACGGCGGCGATATGTCGCCAGCCTGGTTGCAGTGTGTGGTCGTATGTTGCGCTCTTGCCGGCTTCGAGGCAGAGCACGTGCCCTGACGGGAGTGTTCCGACGAAGAGCTTGCCCTGATAGACGGCCATCGTCCAGGCGCGGCGATAGGTTACGTCCGGCGTGAAATCAAGCCGGCCGACAAGAGTCCATTGATTGCCCGCGTCGTAGCGATAGACCTGCGCCAGCGGGAGTGTGCCGGCGTAGAGCTTGCCGTTGTACACGGCCATGCCCATGACTTCCCTCTCCTCGCCGAGCCGCCCGCAGTTGTCCCATTGGGTGCCGCCCGCGTAGCGATAGACGGAGCCGCTGGGCCATGTGCCCACATACATGTTGCCCTCATAGACGGCAAATGAGTATGTCTGGGTGTTGTCTTCCTGCTTGCCGCAGAATTCCCATTCTTCGCCGCCGAGATAGCGCCAGACACCTGCGCTCCCATTGCCGGCCGAGTACAGGCCACCGTTGTACACAGCTAGTGCTATTGCTCGCTGGTCACCCGGAATGCCGCAGTAAGTCCAAGTGGCCTCCCCGTCATAGACGAATACGCCCGGGCTCTTCGCCGGTATGGCGAACAGTCGCCCCTGGTACACCGTCAAGGCGTGGACATCGTCCGCGTCTCCCAACTGGCCGCAGTCAAGCCATTGCTTGGCGCCCTCGTAGCGGTACACGTGGCCGCCGGGCGTCTCGTTGGGGGAGTCAGAAAGAGCGGACCCGCCCGCCCGATAGAAGCCCGTGCCGGCGTAGAGATGCCCGTTGTACACCGCCAGCGCAGTCACCGAATTGCTCCCGTCAGGACTGCCGCAGCTTTCCCACTCCGTGCCGCCTGCATAGCGATAGACCGTCCCGGCTTCATCGGCTTCGGTCTCGAAGGTGCCCACGTAGAGGTCACCTTCGTACACACACATTGCGTAATCCAGCAGCGCGTTGCCGGGCCGCCCGCAGTCAGTCCATTCCGCGTCAATTCGGCCGTTGTCTATGCCGAAGTGAACGTTGCGGTAGTTGCTCTGGTTGGAGGGCACGCCGGCGTGGTGCTTGATGTTGAGATTGAGCCCCCTGCGCAATGAGGGATCATACTTGCTGACGATGTCGCCGAGCACGTCGTCCAGGTCGGCCTCCGTCTTCACCCAGACGGAGATGGACATGTCGCTTGTGGCGAAGCGCAGGGACTGGCTGTCGGGGACCTCGATGACTGCGCTGCGGCCATCGAAGGCGGCCGCACCGGCGCGGCTGCCATCAGGCCCTTCGGCGTCAAAGGCAACATCACGATCGCGTCCGTCGTTGCCATTGCCTGATGAATCCCTGCAGTCGCCGGCGAGTTTCCAGTAGCCGACAAGGCCGGTTTCGAGGCCCTTGTCAGGCTCCCCCTGTGCGGTCGCGGCCAGTGCCAGCAATAGCGTGATGCTGGCCACCAGGTACGAGTATGCGATGAAACTGCTTGTCATGCTCACGGATCTCACTCCCTTGGTGAAGGATAGCTCAGAGACATCGTTCGGCAGAGTCCCTTCGCCGTGGCGGGACGGAATCCCTTTCGATGCACTGCGCGTCGAAGAAAATGCAGGAGGGGAATCGCGTGACGAAGCGAGATAAAGGATATGCTGAATAGGATCTTGACTCGCACCCGTAGCTGTTGGCTTGCTTCGGCGGTTGTGGCATGGTATGATGAAATGTGTTACCTGAACGGCGCGGCACAGAGCGCGAGTTTTCTTCACTTTGTGAGTTCCACCAATCTGATGCGGAACCTGTCGCTGACTGTGGTGAGGGCACATGCTGGCAGTAGCGCCCCGAGTGCCGGGCTCTCGCAGGAGTGACGCAGGCGGGCGTGGTGGCGAGCGAGGTGCCTGGCAGAGATCCAGGACGAGGTTGATATCGGCAGTGGCGTTCGCCCTGCTGATTAGCGTACTTGTGTGTCGTTTTTCCCCGAGTTTTTCCCCGTTGGAGTTTTCCCTTCTGGACACGCTGTTCGTGCTGCGCCCGGCGCGCGCGCCTGATCCGCGGATTGCCCTCGTCGGCATCGAGAAGGCGGCGATAGATCAGCACGAGGAGAATCGGCCGACAGATTGTGCCTGTTCGCTGGTCCCCCGCAACAAGATCGGGCACGAACTCTCGCGGATCAAGCAGGCCGGGGCGAAGGTGGTCGTGGTTGATGTGAGGTTGGAGCGGGCCTGTCCTGTGAAGGGTGCTGATGCCGCTGTCGAGCCCGGGGCGTCCTCCTACTAT
>JAUWOG010000297.1 GCA_030612305.1 Armatimonadota bacterium
GTACGCCGTCGAGTGCTTGCTGGCCGGTATCTATGCGGGGGACGTCAATGCCGCTGCCGATGTCCAGGCCAGGGCAACCTTCGAACGCATCGAGCAGGGCCTGGCCCTGGCTGACATGGACTACAGCGACGTGGTCCGGACCTGGCTTTTTCTGGATGACATCCTCTCATGGTACGGCGACTTCAACCGCGTGCGCACGGCGTTCTACACCGAGCGGGGAGTGTTCGATGGCCTGCTTCCGGCTAGCACCGGCATCGGTGGCGGCAACCCCCTGGGTGCGGCCCTGGGGGCGAGCGTCTATGCCGTAAGAGCCACCCACCCTGAGGTGACAGTGGAGCCTGTTGCGTCGCCCCTACAACGCCCGGCGCTGGAATACGGCAGCTCATTCAGCCGCGCGGTGGAGGTCGCGATGCCGGATATTCGGCGTCTGCTGATCTCAGGAACCGCGAGCATCGGAGCGGAAAAGCAGACGCTACATGTGGGCAACGTCATGGCCCAGACTGCCCGAACCTGCGAGGTGGTCGCGGCGATATTGCAGTCTCGGGGCATGGGGTGGGACAATGTAACGCGAGCGACGGCCTATGTGCGATCCGCCGAGGATGCCGGCGTCTTTGAGGGCCACCGTGCCGCCCACGGCATGCCTCGCCTGCCGGTGGTCGTCGCCCACAACATCATCTGCCGCCGCGAGCTGCTCTTCGAACTGGAAGTGGACGCAGTGACGTGCCGAGCTGACGAGCCGTGAATCGAACGCTGGCCGCAACGATCGCGGCAGGAGACCAATCCCGCTTCCGGGCAATCAGTAGCCATTGAGGGGGAAGCGCAGCCGGCGTCAACACGGAATCCTCTGCGCGCACCGGGCGCATTCCTCAGTCGCTATTGGCCTGCCCCCATTTGTGGTACCAGTTGCTATGTTAGTCCAGCGGGCTGTGGCGTGGTCCCCGTTTTTGATCCACCTGCTGCTTCAGCCGCCGGATCTCCGAGACACCAAGGCCCCCGTAACGCTTCTTCCAACGGTAAAACGTGGGCTCAACTACCCCGGCTTGCGGCAGATCTCGGGCACCGGCGTGCCCGCTTCCGCCTGCTGCACGGCAAACACAATCTGGGGTTGTGTGTAGCGTTTCCGCTTCATCGTCATCTATGACGCCGGGGAGAACTCCTTGGAGCATATTGAAATAGCCGCTGCACATTTCGACATTATTGACGTCGGAGAAGGTATAGATATCCAGATCGTCAAGGAGGCCATCGGAGACAAGGTTTGCCTATCGGGGAATGCCGACCCATGAAGCTGCTGAACTATTCGGTGCTCAGCGAGGTCGAAGCGGAAACAAGACGAATTGTCGAAGGAGGTAAACGCGGCGGAGGCTACATTTTCAATGCCGGCGAGGGTATTCCGCGACAGACAGGCCCTGAGGCTGTGCAAACCATGATAAGAACCGCCAAGCGCTGGGAGCAGTACGCGGGTAAGTCTTCACACTACAGGTTCGATATTGAAAGCGGCATCAAAGTAGTATCTCCAGCTCGCTAGACCGAACTTCGGGGCAAGAAGGCCTCCGCATGGGCGTTACTGGCCAGCGACTTGCGCAATTATGTCGCCAAGACGCGCGGCACGTTCGGGGGACAGGGATTGCGGCTCAATGTCGGCATATTCCTCAGTCAACTCGCGGGCTAGTTGATAGGTACTCTTCTCTCCTTCCGCTTCCCAGACAGACGTAGGACCGCGCACGGCCAGCCGGGGCAGGTAGTGCTCATCCGAGCGCGGCCACCGCAGCGTGTGTTCCCGGGTCAGGTAGGTATCCCCGGCGGGGCCCACTTTCTTAATCAGGTCAGTGTCAGAGAGGAAGGGAATAGGGTGGGAAAGGCGAAATGCAACAAAGATGAAATGCATTCAGGAATGGGAGTGATGGGATTCTCCCGGAAAGGAAGGTGTGAGAGATGAGCGAGGTTCGACACAAGGTGTTCATATCGTACCACCACACTAACCAGAGGGAAGTTGACGAGTTCGTGACGACGTTCGACGAGGAGCGGGAGGTGTTCATCACGCGGGGACTCGGGGTGGAGATGGGGCAGGACGTCATCGATAGCCAGGACCCTGAATATGTAATGGGTCAGATCCGGAAGCTGTATCTGAAAGACTCGACGGTGACGATCGTCCTGATCGGCAAGTGTACTTGGGCTCGGCGTTACGTTGACTGGGAGATACAGGCTTCGCTTCGGAGCGGGAAGACGATAACACCAAACGGTCTCTTGGGAATCGTGCTGCCGTCGGCTGGCAAGAAGCCCACGGCTCCGAATCGGTTGAGGCTAAATCTGAAGCGCAAGAACAGTGATGAGGGATACGCACGGTGGTATTGGTATCCTAAGCGAAAGGACGTACTGAGCAAGTTGATCGAGGATGCGTTTAATGCGAGGGTGAGTCGGGCGAACCTGATCGAGAACCCACGAGATAGGTTTGAGAATAGCAGGCATTGTGAGTAGCGGCGAAGAGCGCAGGGGGAGGGAAGGAGAGCCCAATGTCTTGTCTTTACTTGGTTCAGATTGCGTACGAGGGGGGCAAGGTAACAGCGACGGTGGGACCTCTTGGTCTTATCGTAGTGCTGATTGGGGTGGTCTTATGGGTCTGGGTGCGCAGAGGCGTCGGGCGGCGTGCGGGCGCGAAGCTGTCTGAGGTCAGCGTCAATCTGCCGTGGGGCATGGCAAGCATGAAGTGGGTGCCCGACGTGTGCGAGCGAGAGGCGGCGTGGAAGCTGTATGTTGAGTTGCAGACGCGTATTGCGGGGCAGGGCCTGCAGGCAGGAATGGGTATACTGCGGGAGGCCTTCTCGTCCCTGTACTCGCTGTTTCCAACGACTCGAGAGATTCTGAAGGAAGCAGGCCCGAGCGTAGGAGTTAAGGCAGAGTCGCTCGGAGGGGTGGCGATGGGGGTCTTGAACCGTCAGAGAGGGCTGAGGGCCTTTCTGACGAAATGGCACCCGGAGTTGCTTGCGTATGAATCGCAAAAGCCAGCGGAGCAGGGGGTAAAGGAGTATGAAGATGCGTGGGCTCAAGGTGAAGAGTGCAGGAACGAGCTTGCGGAGCTAGTGGAGGAGCTGACCACGTATTCAGAGGGATTGGCGAAGATTGCGGGCGTTGAGTTGGTGAAGGGCGAGAGCGGTGAGAATGCGTCTCGGGGACGTGTTGAGGGTTGCAGTCACTGAGCCTGGGGGACGGTGGGCAGAGAAAGGTAAAGATGGTGGGCTCAGGCCGAAGTCGACGTGTTGGGCGGCGTGCTGCTTGGGTATGATCCACGTCTCGAAGGGCCACCGCGAGGCAAACGGCTCGAACACAAAGTACGAGTCAGTCTCAAGCACAATGCGCTCGGCAGCGTCGCTTCCCTGCTGCAGCGTCTCGCAGTACACACAGTGCATGCGGTCGTCGTAGTGTCGGCGCGCCTCCTCGATCTCCTGGCGGACATTGGTGGGGGCAATGGGCGTGGCAATGATTTGGGTGTGGGGATGCGGTAGCGATGAGCCTGCGGGCCGGCCGTGGTTGCTAGCTCTTCAGTCATGTCGGTCATTTCTCCCTGATGCAGGTAAACGTTACTTGCGATCGCTGAGTTCTGCTCGGACCTGCACGTCGCCAATGTCGCCTGGCAGGATTACCCCATCGCACTCATAATCGGGCCACAGCTCATCGTTGACATAGAAAGCTGCGATCTCCCGATCCGCAGGCACGCGGAATCTCAGCTTGATCTGGGCGGGCGGGTTGCGCCTGGGGCCCTGCAGATGGGCGGTTATCTCCTCGTCATCCGCATCGTAGATCAGGCTCACTGGCCCGAAGTACGTAGCCGCGTTGGCCACGCCCACTCGTTCACCCGCTCGCAGCCATTCTCGCGGCACCGCCTGCCCCAACAACAGGTAATCCCCTTCTTCGCGGACAAAGAGGTACCTGAGCCAGCCTGCGGCGTTCGCCTCGTCGGAGGTCTTGTAGTGATCGCCCTTCCAGTCCCCTAGCTTGGGGAGCGCGTGCTCGGTCAGCATCCGGGTATCGGGAAATAGCTGGGCGGCTATAGCATTGAAGATCCCCCGCAGCGCGTGCTTAACATCATCGCGGTACAGGTACGGCTCGGGGTTGAGCAGCAGGCATGCCTGCATGGAGAAGCCGCCCCAGTCGAACCAGTGCCGCTCGAAATCCTCGACCCGGTAGCCGTAGTCCTCGGAGAGATAAAGGTTGTCTTCGTAGTCATCTATTATCCACCGGGCCTCCCGTGCGTGCGGCGATATCAGCCCGGTGATGAGCAGGTGAATTGCGCCTTCGAGAGTCTCGCATATCCACCCAAAGCTCCGTCCCCGCCGGTGGGGATGAGACGGGTAATGAGGCACATAAGTGCCATTACGCAGCCTGACCACTGGCGACCTCTGCGCCGCCGACTCGAAACAGCGCAGGATCGAGGCCCGGTAGTCATCGGCTTCGCGGCGGATGTGCTCCGCCTCAGGATGGCCGATCTCAGCGAGCCCCCACGCCGCAGCATCAAG
>JAUWOG010000121.1 GCA_030612305.1 Armatimonadota bacterium
CTCCGGTAGTGTTCTATGTAGTAGATAGAAAGCTCGTCCGAGGCCGTCTGCAGAATGCCGCGTGCGATGTGGTTACTGCGCTCGCCCCAGTTGCGGGGATGGCGCCCCGGCCGCAGAAAGGCCTCCATGAATCGCCGATCCCAGTGGATACCGTCGCGGCTGCTCATCAGTACCCCGTCAGACACACCGATAGCAGGATGCTCCGGGATGGCCTTCCGTGTGGTCATGAAGCGCTTCGGAAAGCCGAGATAGATGTGTGGCGCGCGGGGACAGGCGACAATGGCGTTGGTGTAGAGTTGTTCGCGGGGGGTATCGCCGTAGTCTATCTCTACTGTCTGCGACCAGTTGCGGAAGTCATCTGAGGTCGCCCGCGCAATGGAGCGCACGCCGCGAAACACATTGCCCCCGCTGTCCTCGTGGCTCATCTTGCCTGTCTTCACATCGGCAAATACACGGAAGTATGCCACGTACTGCCGCTGCACCGTGTCCCACATCGCGACATTCTGCGAATCGAAGGCCCCTGCGGTGATGATCGGGTCTTTGCGTAGCTTCTTCCAGTGGATGCCGTCGGCGGAGACGAGGCCGATGAGCGGACCGCCGGCGAGGGCCTTGTAGCGCTGACTCGGCTTGCATTCGGGGTTTTCATCAATGAAGGGGGCGAAGTTGTGGCCACCGAAGCCGGTCCAGATGATGTTGTTGTGCTTCGACCCGTTGTGCTCGTGGAGTCCTACTGCGGTTCTGACCCATTTCTTCCCATCGGTGCTTTCGGCACAGCAACCGTATTGTGAGCCACCCTCCGCCTCTGCGCCGGACCCACGGTAATACATGCGGTACACGTCGCCATCCTGCAGCACTGTCACATAGTAACTCGTGCTGCCTTCCCACGGCTTGTTGAAGCGCAGCGCGACCTCCTGCGGAACCGGCTGTTGCATCTTCAGCGCGACATTGCGCTTCTTGGCGATCAGTTCCTCATCCACGAATAGCTCCAACCGCGAACCGATGTCCAGACCTGCCACGTTTGCTCACCTCAGAGTAGCCATTCTGTTTATCTCGACGGCCGGGCGCGCCGTCATCTCTCATCACGCACTACCTCATTTCCCCACTCAGAGACAGGCACCTGCCGCGTGGTCGCTCTCACCTCGCCGGCCCCGAAGCGGACACGGCAATGCCCGCCCACTGACTGGCGGGCGGGCCGGCTGCTGCGATGTTACGCCGAAGTCGCGCTGGTCTCTCTACAGCATCCCACAAAGCCTCAGGAAGTTCGCGCTCCCGATCTTCTCTTTGTCCTTGTCACTCTACGGCAGACAGCGGCCATTTCCCGCCCGTCCCACTCAGACCTCCGCGCCATTTCCTCCAACGCAGAGGCCAGGCCTTCCAGCCTGGCCGCGTAGCACTTCGTACTTGCCTGATGCCTCAGTCTTCTGCCCTTTGCCCTCGGACCTCCATGGTCGGCCTACTGCGGCGGGCGGGGCTGGCTCGTCAGTGCGTAGTGTGCCTGCACGAGCTCGACAGCCTGCTGGGGGGTGTATCGCCCGCCGAGCACGAGAAACAGCAAATCCTCCAGCATCGGCTCTATCTTGTCCCAGTCCCGCGTCGGACGAGCGCGCGCGCCCTCGAGGTTCGCGCTGAACACACGCATCAGCGGGTCCCTCTGCGCACCCCCAAGGACCTGTCTGTGTGACGGCACAGACCCCGTTTCGAGCATCCAGTGCTGCGCTCTTTCACTTGCCATGAACCGGAGAAACTCCATACACGCATCGCGATGCTGTGTCGTCTGCAGTGCGACGACGTAGGTTGCCGATATGGAGGCGATGGGCTTTCTATCGCCGGGCAGCGGCGACACCGAGAACTCGAGCTCGGGGCGTTGCTGAGCGAGACGTCTCGCCAACGTTGAGCCGGCGATCACCATGCCGGCTTTGCCATCGGCGAAAGCCTGCTCCACCTCCGCCGCGTCCCACGAGAGCACCTCCGGCTGCAGCGCGCCCGCTTGCGCCAGGCGTTCGAGGTACTCCAGAGCCGAGACCATCTCCGGGGAGTCGAACTCGACCTCGCCATGCTTGTCATACACGGACCCGCCGGCACCCGCCAGCAGGACTAAGAGCGCTCGCGGTCCGCCGCCCCCCACCGCGCCCGGCAACCCCAGGCCGCAGACATTGGTCTCCGCATCAGTCATCTGCGAGGCCGTCTCGAGCAGTTCATCCCAGTTCGTCGGGGCCTTCTTTCCGTCCGGGAGGAGGTCGGGCCGATAGTAGAGCGCGTAGGAGTCCATCCGCCACGGCACTCCGCGTATCCCGGTATCTGTCCTCATCGGCTGGGTCACAGCCGGAACGAAGGCATCCAGATGCCGGCCGAAGCTTGGGCCGAAGGTACAGAGGTGGTCGGCAAACTCGGCCACCCATGCCTCCGGAACCACTGTCAGGTCCGGCGCATGAACTCGCTGCGAGCCAAACCACCGCGTCATGCGGGGATACGCGTTGACCCAGTTATCATGGGTCATGTCTATCTTGATCTGCGGGTGGTAGCGGGAGAATTCCTTCAGCATCTGGCTGCACTTACGGAGGTCCGGCCCGCTCTCGTGTTCCCAGGCCACGAGGGTCAGGCGCACCGGCTGCGCATCCGCGGCCGCCATAGCCCAGAATGCTGCGATGACCAACGCGCACGCGGCAGTGCGTCTCAGCACCGCGCCCATAAATGGAAAGGCTGCGGCAGTACCCGGCCGCAGCCCTCTGAACTCATTTTCCCGATGTCCTATGTCGATCCCTCCGGCCGATCCCCTATCCGCGCTTGCTGATGCTCAGGGCCACCTCGGCTTCGGCCTTGAAATCCTTCTTGATTTCCTTCTGGGGTTGGCGCCCCATGCCCGGGCCCATTCCCGGCTGCATTCCCCGTCTTCCACCTGGTCCCATCGGGGGGCCCATCTGAGGCCCTCCGGGTGGTGGGGGCGGTCCTGCGCCGGGCCCCATCATCGGCGGCTCCATGCCCGGAGCTCCCATCATGGCCGGATCGTAAGCCATCTCTCCGCCCATCCCGCCGCCTACGCCAGTCATGCCACCGAACTGCGCCTTTTCAATCGTCAGCTCGTGAGTGATGATGTCCTCGGCGCGCACGAACTGGCCCAGGTCCAAGGCGAAATAGCTTATGCGCGTACCCTTGTAGGAGGTCTTGATTTCGGTAACAGGTGGTGCCTGCACAGACATCGTTTGCGTGCCTGCCGCGGCCCCCCTCATGCCCATCTCAGGGCCGCCGGCCATCTCGGGTCCCATCATCGGCCCTGCGCCCGGTGGCATGCCCGGTGGCATCCCGGGATCCATGCCGGGGCCCATCATCATGCCGCCCATGTCACCGCGGCCCATGCCGCCAGCCGGTGCCGTTGATGTACCCATGCGTATCCTGAGCGTCACATTCTTCTCACTGTACGTGCTGATGATGCGGGCGCACTTGTGCCCCTCGCCGAGTTGGAACCCGTCGAGCCGGTGATTGCCGCTCACCTTGCGCGGCTCGGCCCGCAGCATCGGCAGGACATACATCGTGCTCTTCCACTTCGTTCCCTGGCGTAAGGTCCTGTCCGGTAGCTCGAGATACAGCCGGCCGAGGTCGAAGTCCGGATCATCTTTGTGCTTCGGCTTCACCGCCGCGTTAGGGCTGACGAGCGTCGTGAAGATATCGCCTACGTGCGGCAGGTTGGTTGGCTTGACGCCCGTGAAGCTGGTATATCCAGCGTTGAAGTACTTGCGCACAATGGGGGTGTGTGAGTACATCGGGCCGTGGCTGTTGCTCATCGCCCGCTCTCGCCACTCCGCCTTCAGCGTGCCGTTGTACAACTCCACAATCTTCTCGTTGGTCTCGTCGGCCTCTGCGAGCGTGGTTCGGCATGTCCCGGAGGCTACGACTTCCATCTCTTTCCCGCGCTTGTAGTCTGTGGCCAGTCGCACCGAGCTTGGCTTCTCGCCCGGCGGCAACTCGTTCCTCAGTGTCACCCTCACGCTGTCCATGCCCACTTCCTTGCCGGAGGGCATGTGGGCCACGGCGGTTATCGTGTACTCGCCATCAGGATACACGGATTCCCCGTCGGCCATACGCTTGTTTGTATCCCAAGCGTAGGAGAAAGGGTCCACAATAGCTGTCTCATAGTCTCCGCTTTGCTCCGGGCCCTCTATCTTGTACGCAACCCATCCATGCCCCGCATCTGATTTCGTCGCTTTGATGGGCACAGTGCCATTGAGCGTCTGGCCGCTGGTGGGGTGGGTTATCTCCACTGCGGCGAGGCAGACCGACGACGCAATAAGGAGCAAGAACAATACCGACATGAGGTGCCAAACAGGGATCTTGTTCATGACCTTGTGTTACCCCCTGGTTCTCCTGGGCGCAGACATCTCTGTTCGCGCCCGACGCTGATATCCGCTGACTCACTTCTCTGCTATTCAGGATCCGGTCGCCCCACGCCTGCGCTCCCGTCCAGAGCCTTCCGGATCTCCGGTTGCAGGGCGCTGAAAGTCTCCTCCAGTGCCTGTGGGACAATGCGTGTGCCGGCCACGGTGGTCGTGTAGTTTGTGTCTCCCACCCACCTCGGCACGAGATGCAGGTGCAGGTGTTGTTCTATGCCCGCTCCTGCCGCCTGGCCTATGTTCATCCCCAGATTGATGCCCTCTGCGCGCAGGTACTCGTTGATCACATGCGCGCAGCCCTGAGCGATGGCGAACATCTCATGCAGCGCGTCCGGCGACAGTTGTGTGATGTCACCTACATGCTCGTAGGGCACTACCATGACGTGCCCGCTGTTGTACGGGTACGCGTTGAGGATGACATAGTTGTGTCTGGCCCGATAGAGGATGTAGTTGTCCGTATCGTTGCCCTCTGCGGCCTTGGCGCAGAACACGCATTCGTCGGGCTTGCTGCCGACTACGTAACTCATTCGCCACGGAGCCCACAAGTGACGCAACGCAGCTTCGCCCCCGCTTCTGTCTTCTACGCCTCGTACTTAGAAGTATATCGTCTTCACGACCCTCATGTCAACGCGTCGGCCAGGTTTCTAGCCCGACCATGTCATTATCGCGACCACTCCGCATGAGCCAATCCAGATAATGGCCGAGATCTTGGTAATCTTGTCATAGAACTCCTCGCGGCTGCCCTTTGTGAACTGCGCAGTGTCACTCCCCCCCATCGCCGCCGAGAATCCTGCATTTTTTGAATCCTGCAACATCACTGAGATGATGAGAATGACCCCACTCACTGATGCGATAACCAGAAAAGTTGTATGCACCTGTATCCTCCAATCCCGGAAGGTTTGTCCCTCCGGCGTTAGTTCAGTAGATGCTCGTCAACAAAGCCGAGGACCGGCCCGATTATGTCGAGCAACGGCGGCACATGGCCGCCTTCATACCAGCTTATTTCTTTTGGTTCAGCGGACGCCTGCTGCAGGAACTCCGCATTCTCAGGCGGCACGACCTGGTCTTGTGTCCCATTGACGAAGAGAAGCGCCCTTGGCGCAAAATGGCCGATGAAACTGACCGGCTCGCAATCAGCCGTGGCCTCGGCCACCATCGCGGGCGTAATCCCGGCAGCACGCATTTCGACTACCGCCTCGTGCTCCGAGTTGGCATACATGAGGTCCAGCCGGCCACCGGCGACAATCAGTATTCCGGACTTGATACGCTCATCAAGCGGGCCGAGCACTGCAGCGGACATCCCGCCCATGCTGATCCCCAGCAGCATGTAGCGCTCATAGTCAATGTCATCTCTGCTATCAAGGTAATCCAGAGCGCGGCAATTGTCAATAACCGTGTTGACCATTGCGTACCGGCTCCTGGCCAAGTCTGTCCCCCACATTGCGGCCGTCGCCTCCGCCCGCTCTCCGTGCAGGCGGGCATCAATCGCCATGACCGCAACGCCCTTTGGCGCTACCAGTATCGCAATCGGTATCGAGTAGGACTCCTTGTCGCCTCCGTATCCGTGGAGAACCAGGATGCAAGGCACGGTTCCCTGAACGTTCGGCCGGTGCAGTATCGCGGGTATGCTCGTGCCGTCCACAGCGCGCAGCGTCATCTTCTCGGTCGTATAGGCTCCGGCATTGACGGTTTGGGTGATGTCGGGATCAAGTGGCAGGGAGTGGTCGTAGGCATAGACGGCCTGCAACTCCGCCCAGCTCTTCACCCCACCGTCATTCGCATCCTGGCCTTGTGCGCTGCTTCCGCATCCACCCACTCCCAGTGCGGCTACCAGCGCAACCGTGCATAGGCACACAGTCCTCCATGCTGCTGTATCGGGCATAGTTCGATCACTCATCTACACTGTATGACGTACACGGCGAGAGAAAAGTGCGCAACTTCGGCGGTCCTATCGTACAATCCGGGCCCCCGCACGGTCAAGCCATTCAGTCAGAGAGTTCATTGTCTTTGGTGCCGACCGCGCGTCGGGGGTCGTCCTCCCGCAGTGCCCGCTCGTGCGCTTCGGCGACTTCGTGCTCTCCCGAACGCTGCAGCGACCAGTGAGTGAGCGGAGGGCCGACGATCTCACTCAGCGCGACCGCTGTCAGGACGACGGTGGTGATGGGTGTGGCAAATGCCTCCAGCTCGGGGATGCTCTGGACCAGGAAGACCAGACCGATGGCGATGCCGGCCTGAGGCACGAGTGAGAGGCCGAGGAAGTGGTGCAGGCAGTCCTCCACACGCAGGGCCTTGGTGGCAATTCGCACACCCACGTATTTCCCTGCGATGCGTGCGATGATGTACACGGCGAGTACGGCCGCGCTGTGCCCGAATGCGGCGAAGTCAAGATGGGCGCCCGCGATGACGAAGAAGATAGCGAAAAGCGGAGGCTCGAATTTCTCGATGGCCTCAAAGGCGCCGCGTTCAGAGCGGAAGCTGTTGGTTATGACCACGCCGAGCGCGATGCCCGCCAGCATGGAAGGGAGATGCAGCATTTCGGCTACACCTGCGCAGAACAGAATCGTTCCCAGCGTCAGCAGAAGGGCGGGGCCGTGTTCGGTCTGACGCTCGATGC
>JAUWOG010000741.1 GCA_030612305.1 Armatimonadota bacterium
TCTACGATCAGACCGGGTATCTGCGGGGAGGGCTAGGCTTGGCTGAGGACGGGCAGCCGCGCCTGGGCCTCTTCGACGCTACTGGTAAGGCACTCTTTTCTGCGCCGTAAAGCAGCGGGCCTAATCTGCGGTGGCTGAAGAAGAAAAGGTGAGCTCGCGTGGCAACGGATGATGAACGAATGAATGAGCGGCCCTGGGGGAATTGATACGACCGGCGTGAAGTAGGCGGCGCAAGCAAGGCAAGGCGATACTCAGCCACTGCAAGAACCGACTCGGGCTGGAAGCAGATCCCTACAAACGGCCACGCCCACGGCAGAACGGCAGAAAGCATAGATAAACGGCATTGACTGGCGCAAGCAGAGCTTGCATCCGGAGTTTCCTACGGAAACTCCACGGCAGACAGGATGCCTGTCCTCCAAAAGGCATAGGGAAACGGCAACGGCAGACGGCAACGGCCGGCGCGGCATCCCGCGTGTACGCGGGACGCCCTACAACGGCACACGGCAAACGGCGGGGTGCAGGGCAGCAAGCGGGGATGTGGCATGGCCCGACGCGAAGTGAGGGGGGCGAGATGGTCGGTCGAGCAGTTTGTACCGAGGGCGGAGAAGGTGCCAGACCCCGAGATTGCGCCGAAGGCGGAAACCGTGCCGTCGGAGCTATTGCGGGTCGCAGCGAGGGCGGAGAGCGTGACAGACCCCAATGTTGCGCCGCCGGTGTCATTATGGCCGCCGCGCTGATCCTGTGTGCGGCAGGGCTTTTCGTCAGGGAGGCAGCAGGAGTGGAACTTCCGGAGTATCCGAACTATACGTTGTCTGAAGTGAGTGTGGTGTCGTCAGTGGACGGTTCGGAGGAGCCGGTGATAATCGGCCATCCGGCAGACGTGAAGCCGGGGAAGATGAATGTCGCGGCGCGGCCGCTATTGGTCGGGGTTCACTCGTGGTCAACGGACCGGTTCAGCTCGACGGCGCAACAGAGCAAGCAGGCGGCTGAGCGCGGGTGGCTGGCAGTGTTCCCGGAGTTTCGGGGACCGAACCGGACGACGAATCCGCGGGCGAGCGAGGCAGGTGGGTCGCTGCTGGCCCAGCATGATATCATTGATGCGGTCGAGTACATGAAGGACGAGTTCGTTGTTGACGAGGAGCGCGTCTATATCATGGGCGGGTCCGGCGGCGGGCATATCTCACTGCTGATGGCGTGCAAGTATCTGGAGGTCTGGGCGGGCTGCTCGTCATGGGTGCCGATTACCTCGCTGAAGGAATGGTGGGAGCAGCAGAACGGGTATGCGGTACATGTGGAGGCGGTGTGCGGCGGGAAGCCGGGCGACAGCGCGGAGGTTGATTACGAGTATCTGCGGCGCTCGCCCCGGACGTTCATCACCAATGCGATGAATACGCCGGTACGCATCAGCCACGGGCAGATGGATGGCTGCATCCGGGTGCAGCAGACGTGGGACACGTTCCGCGAGCTGGCGAAGCTGCCGGGACACCAGGTGAGCTTCTTCAGTGATTCGCACGGTCACTACGCGGACTATGCGGCGGGCGCAGCGTGGCTTGAGAGCAAGGTGCGCAGCAGCAAGCCTCCGCAACGGCAGCAACTGGTGACGGATGAGGCGAAGTGGTACGTCTGGTGCTACGTTGTGCCAGCCAGCACGCGCGCGCCGGCGACGGTACACGCAGGTGGGG
>JAUWOG010000231.1 GCA_030612305.1 Armatimonadota bacterium
GACTTCCCCGATCTTCATCCCGGCGAAGCGGAAATGAGTCAGGGTGGCGTGCTTGTAGTATCCCAAGCCGTAGCCGTTGTATCCGTAGGAGTTGGGATTTGTTTGGTGATGGGCGGGATAGCTCTCACACCCCAGGATGCCGGCCTTCGTACTCCCAGGTGGTGGTATATTCTTCGTGTATGGCTCGAGGTTCTCCCACCAGCGGGTATAACCGTAGTTGTGCTGCCAGGGCGCCGGCGGGTTAATATAGTCCGGATAGTTCGCGCAAAGGAACATCATGTGTTCATCGTAGTCCTGGACATACATCAAAATGGCCAGGGCCAGTTGCTTGTGGTTGCTCAGACAACTAGTCTGGTGAGCCTTGTCACGCGCCCTGGCGAATACTGGAAACAGTATCGCAGCCAGGATCGCGATGATCGCTATGACGACAAGCAGTTCTATCAGCGTAAAACCCCGTCTCATCTTCTCTCCTCCTCAGATTCCCATCGGATATGAGCACATGTGTCCGCTTGAGGCATCCATCTTTGTGCAACCGTCTGATTGCCTGACAAGTAGCTTCGCCACCTCTGGTCAAGCCGCGGAGCCGCGACTTGCACGACCCTTAGCGGGGCCCGCAATAGTCGGGATTCCAGAATTTACAGGCGGTGTCGTTCGGATACAGTAGCCGTCTGCCGTCATTTGCGTGCGTCTGACCGGGACCCGGCGCAAAGCCGCCATCCCATACGTCCGGCGGGATGGCGCTACCCTTGAACCACTTGCCGTGCCCGTCGGCGAAGCCGCAGTTGGCGCCTTCGTTGTGACGGTCCAGGGCAATGTCGGCGCGACCATCGCTGGCTAAGGTGCCAGGGTCCAGCCCCGGGCGCGACCAGGCATAGGTCACGGTAGTATCGAGGTAGTAGATGCCTGTATCGCCTTTGTCAGCGATAACCATTGACTCGGCGGGGAACTGGAGTTGTCCTTCATTGATCGGGACTCTCCAGCCCCCAGACAGCTTGTCATACCAGGCGGCGAAGTACTCGTTGTAGCCGTAGCCGACATTGTTGAACGATGCGCCGCCGTCCCAGTTCAGACTGACCGACGGGCAGTTCATTATCTGGGAGTTCTTCATGTACGGCTCGACACCGCAGAACCATGGAACCCATGCGGGGGTAGCCGTGTCTCCGTTAGGCGCCGTCCATCCAGCCGCTGCGCGCACCCTCACCGCAGGGAACCTCCCGTCATAGTCCTGGTTGTACATCTTGAACGCCGTCATCTGCTGCTTGACGTTCGACAGACAGCTTGTCTGGCGAGCTTTCTCACGCGCCCGGGCAAAGACCGGGAACAGGATCGCCGCCAGTATCGCGATGATCGCGATCACAACTAACAACTCAATCAACGTAAATCCACGTCTCATGACACTGCCTCCTCACCATACCAAATTATTTACACCAGCAATACTCAGTATAGCACTCACCCCGCAGGACGCAAGACTTTTTTTTCTTGAACATACGCAGCAATTGCTATATGCTGTCTTCGTCAACAGGGATTATTACCGTATCGAGAGGATGATTGGTGTGTACAGGATGCTAATTGTGGGTGTTTTGCTCATGGTCATGGTGGTAGCGATGCTCAGCGGCTGCGGATGTCCCAAGGCCAAGTCAGTGGAGGAGTGGCAAGAGGAAAAGCCAGAGGGATTCGTTCCGCCAATGCCGCCGGACGCCGGCCCGGCCGAGCCAGCGGCGCCGGCAACGCCGCCGGCCCCGGCAACACCGGAGGGCGGATAGCCGGCCTGCGACTCAAATCGCCACCGTCGCGCATACAGGGGATGAAGGGTTGCCCAGGCGGGCCACTCCTCAGCGCGTGACAACATGCTTGACGTGCCCGTCAGCGTAGAGTACGTTGGGCCCGCCGGGATGCCAGGTGTCTGAGAAGTCGCTCATCAGCGGGCACGTCGAGTTCTCCAAATTCCAGGGCCGGTCGCTGCGTTGCACCGGCATCCCGATATTGAGCATGCCCAGCGCATAGTCATAGCTGGTGCCCTCGGTCTGCCAGGTACTGTCGTTGTCACTGGGGCAGCGGAAGATGGTGCTGCTGCGCGCATAGCTCATCAGCACATCAGGCAGGCCTGGTGTGCCGTCAACGCTCGGCCTGTTGTTGGCCAGCGGGAGAAAGCCCCCGGCATCGGTCGCATACGCATGCAGGGCAAGGCCGATCTGGCGCAGATTCGACATGCACGTCGTCAGACGGCCCTTCTGCCGAACACTCGAGAACACCGGAAACAGCAACGCAGCCAAGACGCCTATTATCGCGATTACGGTAAGCAGCTCGACAAGCGTGAAGCCTCGGCTCACCCGATTCCACGTTTGTACCTTCGCCCTCATATCTTCCCCTTTACTTACCCATGATCTTGGCTGCCTGCTGCAGCAGCGGCACGAGTTCTCTGCGCTGCTCCATTGACAGCGTGTTGGCGTAGCCCATGAATCTCGAGACCATCTTGCGCGCGATGCGTGAGGAGCGTACCTTGGTCAGTTGGTCCGGTGCAAGCTGGTCGCTCCGCTCGATGATCTGCTCGATCATCTCGGCACGCTTCTCTTCCGACTGGGTCCAGAAGAAGTCCATGCCGGAACTGAACATCCTGTCCATCCGCTCTTCGACTTCCGCGTCCGTCAACTGGTGGACATGTGCCACGAGATAGACACGCCGCCAGTTGCAGCCCATCTGCTCAGCCACGGCCGCCACGATCTCGTCCACGGGTTTCTCGGCGACGTCAATACTGAGAGTCCCGACGAACTGCTCAAGCGTATCGAGGATGATGAAGGCTGTGGCCTCCGAGAAAGCGTCGGAGAGAGCCACGAAATCCGAGGCTTCAACGTTGAGGCCGGCCGGGTCGGTGTACTCGAGGCTGATGACAGAACGCAGCGGGTCGGACATGGCCCAGCGAGCCGCCCTGTCCGCAGGGCCCTCGACAGCACCAGTCGGACTGGCGCTCGCCCGCCAGCCGCCTATCGGCACCGTCTCATCGTCGTCATCGGCGGCATCCATCATCTCGCCGGCCCTCTCCGCCACCGTATGCTGCGTCTCCTCTCTCATTCGCTCGAAGCGCTCTCGCCGGCTCCTGGACGCGGCCCGCACGAGCTTGTCGAAGTCGAGCTGCTCCGCCCCCTCCGCCGCCTCCAGCACGTACAGCCGCACCCAGGAGCAGTTCCCGGCCCTGGCCGCCGCATGTATCGCCTCTTCGAGGGGGACATCCTCCACACTGACGGCCTCGAGGTTCTCGCCCGGCGCTGCGCCGAGGTAGATACTGATGCCCGTCTGGTCGGAGATGTCCGCCAGTACGTCCGCCAGACTGACATTCGCAACGTCAATGCTCACCGTCTGCGTATCCGCGAGCGCGGTCGTCATCGCAGCAAGCGTTACCGCCAGACAGCACACCAGCGCCCTGAGCCCGCTCGACTCAATCATCTCCAGCCTCCCGGCAAGACAACTTGACTACTCTACAGTATTCCCATTGCCATGCGCTCTTACACCGTCACCCGCAACTATCCCGCCGCGAATGTCGTCGTGAGCCCCTCGACAACTTGACGTAGCGGACCACACAACTGTTCCGAGAATGGAGAAATTGAGCGGTGTGGGTGTAGCGCTCTCCATCTCAAGACACCAGTTCGGCGGTATCGCGCGCAATCATCAGTTCCTCATCGGTAGGTATCACATAGACACGGACAGGGGAGCCCGGGTCCGATATGTCAACCCCGTCGCGCCCTTTGGTGGCACCGTAGTTTCTGTCAGGCTCAACCTTGATGCCGAGGTATTCCGTCCCCTGAAGTGACTTCTCTCGAATGAGCGGCTCGTTCTCGCCGATGCCGGCGGTGAATACCACTGCGCTCAGCCCACCCAGAGCCGCCGCGTAGGCCCCGACATACTTCTTCACCCGGTAGCAGAGAATCTCGATGGCGGCCTGTGCCCGCTCGTTGCCTGCCGCTGCCGCCGCTTTCACGTCGCGCATGTCCGAACTGACTCCTGACACGCCCAGGAGGCCGGACTTGGTGTTGAGCAGCGTGTCCGCCTCCGTGGGTGTGAGCTGCAGCTTGTCGTGCAGGTACGGCACGATTGCAGGATCGAGATCGCCGCAGCGAGTGCCCATCAGCAGGCCCTCGAGCGGCGTGAGGCCCATCGTCGTATCAATACTCCTGCCGGCCTTGACTGCGGCCATGCTCGAGCCGTTGCCCAGATGGGTCGTCACAATCTTCTGCTCGTCGGCGGGAAGGCCGATCTCGGACAGGCGCCGGCCTGCGACAATGCTCACGTACCGGTGCGAGGTGCCGTGGAAGCCGTACCGCCGAATGCCGTACTCCTCATACAGTTCATACGGCAGCCCGTATAGAAATGCCTTCCGCTCCATGGTCTGATGGAAGGCCGTATCAAAGACCGCGACTTGCGTGACATCGGGGAGGCGCTTCGTGCAGGCGCGAATCCCCATCAGATTCGCCGGGTTGTGCAGCGGCGCCAGCTCCGCGACCTCCTCAATTGCCGCGACTACCTCGTCGTCAATTATCACCGACTGAGAGAACTTCTCACCCCCGTGCACCACACGGTGCCCGACGGCTCCGATCTCATCAAGAGCAGAAATGACGCCTTGCTCGCCGTCCACGAGCGTCTTCAGCACCAGATCCAGTGCGACCTCATGGTCGGGTATGGGCTGTTCCCGCTCGACTTCAGCGCAGCCGGGCACGTGGTGCTTGAAGACCGCTTGCTGCCCGCCATTGATGCCGACACGGTCGGCGACTCCTGAGGCAAGAGCCTTCTCGCTCTCGCTCCGGATATCGAACAGTTCGTACTTCAGGGAGGAACTCCCACAATTGACTACGAGAACTATCACTGCTTTCTCTCCTGTTTGTCTGACGGGCGCACAAGCCCGGCCGGTGTGCCCACCGAACCCGCCGGAATCACCACCAAACCGACCCCCGAACAGCGAGTCGGTCAAGGTCGATCTTCGTGGTCAGTCGCGCTCGTAGCGCTTCCCATCGTCCTCGCGGCATACTGATTGGGAGCAGGTGGCAGTGCTATTCCCGCTCATTTCGGCCTGGCACGTCTCGGCCTGGCACGTCTCGGCC
>JAUWOG010000172.1 GCA_030612305.1 Armatimonadota bacterium
CAGCAGCCATATCATCCAGGACAGCGCAATCAGCGCAAGGGTGGCGGCACGCAATAGGGATTCACCGTGGGCTATCATGCGGCAAGCGTCACCAGCGAACATCCCGACCAGCCCTGCCGCCGCGGGCCCCCCGAACCAGAGCGCGAACCACCGCATGACAGCCTTCTCCCCGACGATGGGGCCGAGCCGGAACTCGTGGATCCCCTTGCGCTCGGGCTCGGCTTCCTGGGGGGCCTCGGCAACCGGCTCAACGGGCGCATCGTCTGCCGGCAGACGCGCCTTTCTCAGTGCGTGTATGAACGTCTCGACGATCAGGCCGACAAGTAGCAGGGGAACCAGGGCGAGCAACGGCCACGGGCAGTCAGGCCACTGCCAGACCATGGTGGGGAACGCTATGAGAATGAGCGCTTTCCATTGCTGCCTGGATCCCCAGCCCCAGCCGCGACGCGGCTTCCTACTCGCATCGTCAGGCCCGGCATGATCAGGTCCGGTCATCGCGTCCACTCCCATCGCTTGTCAAGTGGCCTGAGCGCCATTCACTTGAGGTCGGATTGCAGGACGGCGGAGTTGCCGATTCCGAAGGCGTCGCCGGGCGCGATGGAATAGATCCAGAAGAGGTCGCCGGGCTTCATCTTCTCAGCGGAGTCGGGCTCCAGCATTCTGAATTTCGCTCCCTCATGTCAAGCACCCTTCTGCTCACGATCGTCCTGGCCGAGGTAATTCGTCAGGATACACGTGGAGTCCTTGCCGAATCGGGCAGCCATGCTTGGCCGACAATGGCTTCGGTTCAGGTGGGACAGACTCTCCAAGAGAACCCGGTGGGTCCGGGATGGGGGAGAGTGGCTGGAGGTGCGTATTGGGCTCAGGAGCGTTTTGCTTTCGTTTGCCTCGGGGCCTTCTTGAATGTGGCGGGGCTTATCCTGGGGTAGTCCAGCTGCTTGCCTTCCAGCAGTTCCTGGATGGTGACTATCTGCATCTTCGGCACCTGAGCCAGAAGCCCTGGCGGCTGGTAGAATCCCGCCTCCGCCGCCCACTTCGTCATGGGCGCGGTGGGCTTCTGAAGGGTAATGAAGGCGCCTACCTGTGCGTCGTGGCGATCTACAACGTTTCCGAGCTCACGTATCTGCCTGACACTCACCTTACCGCTTTTCACCTGGACAATGACGCGCTTGCGCCGGCCCGAATCATCGTCGAAGAAGTAGATGTTGCCATCAATCCCGCGGTCTGCGCCCTTCTTCCGCTCGTCCTGCGGTCTGGCGTCAACCAGGCTCAGGGCCCAGTACTCGAACTGATAGCGGTTCTCTTCGGCCAGGGCCTTGGCGCTGCCGACATCCTTCGGGTCGCCTATGACTTGATATGGCTGCAGGTCCGGCCCGAAGCTATCATGCAGCCGCGACTTCATGAGGCTCACCGCAAGGTGAGTAAGGTCTATGCCGATCCAACGCCGGTGCAGCCGCTCCGCGACCGCTATCGTGGTCCCACAGCCGCAGAACGGGTCGAGTATGATGTCGCCCTCATTACTCGATGCCTGAATGATCCGCTCAAGCAGGGCTTCCGGCTTCTGCGTCGGGTAGCCAAGGCGCTCTTTCGCGTGACTACTTATCGGAGGAATGTCCTCCCAGATATTGGCGACTAGCGCCCCCGGCATTTCGTCCAGGTAGCGCTTGAGGCGGATGCGGCCACTCTTGGACTTGGGGAAGTGAAGCCTGCCCTCTCCATCAAGTTCCTCCATCCGCTCGCGAGAAACCGACCAGCCCTTGGCGTGCGGCTTATAGCCCTTGTAGTCATACGTGAGATGGGGCCTGGGACTCGGGCTTCGAAGGTTATCCAGGCTGTACCGCCGGCCGTTTTCGTCCACATGGCGATAGAAGCCATCTATATACTCCTGGGAATATGCCACATACTGCGCACAGAACTGGTGGCCGTCGGCCTTTGTGTAGAACAGAAGCGTATCACTCACCGCCGCAAAGCGCCGCCGCGCATCGCTGTGGCTCGTCGTTCGCTTCCAGATGACCTCATTACGGAAGCTGCGTGCGCCGAAAACAGCGTCCATCACCAGCTTCAGATAATGGCTCGCCGTGGGGTCGCAGTGCAGATAGATGGAACCCGTTGACTTCAGGACGCGGCGCAATTCCCTCAGCCGGATCGCCATCATGGTCAGATAGGCCATCATGTCATTGGTGCCCAGGAAATCATGCAGCGCCGACAGCAGGGCACCGATCTTCCCGCCAGCAAGGACTACCTCCTCGTATGCCTGACGCGAACTCAGGTCCCAGTGCCAGGTATCATCGAACGCCGCTATCTGCGCCGGGGAGCTCGTGCCGTTCTTCTCGGCAAACAGCACGTTGTAGGTGGCATTGGAGTTGAAGGGCGGGTCGAGGTATATCAGGTCCACGCTCTCATCGGCCACGTGTTCCCGCAGGATATCGAGGTTGTCCCCGAAGTAGAGCTTGTTAGTCCATTGTTCGCTCATTGCAGCCTCCCAGCCTACAACTTCTGGGACCTATATTCGCACAGGAGGTTGCAGAATCCTCCCGGCCCAGCACCTCATTTGCCCTGCGGCCGAAACTCTTTGCAGGATTGTGAAAGCACGCTTCATCATTATGCCACCCGTCGCCAAGTGAGCGCGGTGCTACGGAGTGGGCTGTGCTGTCCCCGTTTTCTTCGTCCCATTGTCCTTCTTCTTGCTTGCCTTGCTCATCCGCTGTATAGAGCCGATCACCCTCTTTTTCCTGGCCAGATGACGAGATTGGGCCGGTTCGTTCTTATAGTAGACAACAAGGCTGTCCCAGTCAGGGCATACCCTCCGAAGCTTGTACACGCCGTCGATACATCGCTCGACAATCGCCTTGAGCATTCCGACCCCTGTCAGTCCATCTTCGGAGAACCTGCCACGGTGAACGAGTGCGTTTCTCGCTTCATAACAGGTGTCCAGAAGATCCGTCATTAAGGGGTCATTCTGGAGGAGCGTATGTGCCCGCTCACAAACGTTCCTGATGTTGTAGTTACTGTTAAACTTGTAAGTCAGCACCTCGAGGACCTGCCAAAGGGTCAGGAACGCCTCAGGCCAGTTGATAGTATCGAGGGCCCGACCATACCTCCTGATTGCGTCCTCAACCAGCCCCATCGTGGAACCCGGCGTCCGCGGCAAACCGAACTGATGCAGCAGACGGTCCGCCTGACGGATGGATTCGTGTGATACCTTGGGCGGATCGTACCTGCGAGCCAGGTTCGTCTCGAAGTAGAAGTTCTCGAATCCACCATCCTCACGGAAGACCCCACAGATCGGTGGCGATCTGAACTTCGCCAAGGGCGTTGGTGCCGCGAATTGTGTACTGTACCTGCCGAAGCATTCGAGGTTCAGAACAGATCGGAGCAACTCGAACGCATCGTCGGCTTTATCGAAAGCCTCCTGATGATTTCTGCCTAAGGCAACCGCTTCAAGCGGAGTGAAGGAATGGGACACAGCCGATCTGACATGTGCCCGATATGCGGTCGTCGCCTGTAGCCACTCATCCCATGCCACATGATCTGTGAGATAGCTCCAGGAGCGAATTTGGAACCGCAGTCCACGGACTGAGAACCATCTCCGCCCGGTGAGGCTGCGATGGTCAACGTTCAGCGGGAAGATAATGCGGTAAGGCTGCACAGGCAGGGCCAAGTGCCGACGTACTCCCGCGGCCAAGACACGGCGAAGTGTCGTGGCATCTTGTCTCTTGCAGGTAGGAAGTCGGAAGCAGGCATTGCTCAGCAGCCTCTGTTTGTCGCTTTCGCTCACGCTCTCTGGCAACTTTATGAGCGATGCCACGATGTAGATGATCGCATCATGTTTGAAGGCCTGGTAGGGCACGCGCTGTCCTTCCTCGATCGGCATGATGTCCATCAGGGCGGCCAGATTTCGCTTGAGCTTGGGGAGGTCTTTTTCTTTTTCTTTCCACGTTACGAGCTTCTTGTCTGGTATACGCTTCAGGGAAACTGGTATGCGAGGCACGATTTGCTCCCTTCACAGCCTTAGTGAATTCACATCGGGAAGCTGCACGGCACCACCGGACAGACCGCGCTCAACTCTCGACGATCTGATTATCTGCAACCTCATCGCCCGGGCAGGTCATTTTCCCTGCGTGCGGATGAGTTGTGCGACGTATTCGACGCGGGTGAAGAGGGCGTCGGTAGGGACGTTGTCGCCGAAGCCGAGGATGAAGCCGTCATGGCCCTCCATCGCCGCGAGTAAGTCGTCCACGTAGCGGCGGAACTCGTCATCGGAGAAGGTGGGGGTGAAGATGACCGCCGCAAGGCCGCCCCAGATGGCCGGCCCGTCAGACCACAACTCCCGCAGCGCAGCCATGTCAATCGAGGTCATCGGCTGCGGAGTTACCGACTCGACGACGTCCACGCCGGTGGCCGGCATCAGCTCCAGCAGCTTCTTCATATTCCCGTCCCCGTGAATCGCGACGAGCTTCCCGCCGGCATGGAGGATGGCGCAGGCCTGCTGGTAGAAGGGGAGCATGTGGCTCTCGAAGATCGGCGGCGGGGTCATCTGCTCATCGTAATTGCCGCCGACCTCGATGATCTCAGACGGCGCGTCGGCAGCGATGCGCATGACCTGCAACTGCTGGAGGCAGAGGGCTTCGTGGAGCGCCTCGACCTGGTCGCGGTGGTCGTGGAACTCGTAGTAGAAGCCCTCATAGCCCATGTACTCCTCCATGAGCATGTGGAGGGGGACCTTGCCGGTGAAGGGGAGGCAGACACCGTCCTCGCCGATGGCGTCGGGGAGTTTCGCGTAGGCTTCGTAGTTCTCGACCGGCTCGGTGTTCTCGATGAAATGCCGGACGGCGGGATAGTCGGCGGGGGACTTGAAGAAGTGCTCGGTCTGGATGGTGATGGAGGCGCTGCCCTTGAGCTCGCGGGGGTACTGCCACCTCGCGCTGATGGTGCCATGCGGCGTCTCGACGGTGACGATGCGGGCGTCGGGGAGCACCTGTTCGCGGTAGTCCATGTCGTGGTGGCGGAGAGAGAAGAGGTCTTCGCCGGCACCGTAGTAGCCGACCAGGCCGATGTCGAGTTGGCGTTGGAGGTCCCACTGAGAGAGGCCGGAGTAGGCGGCGGGGAGGGTATCCTGATTGGCGTGGAAGTTATACCACAGCTCGATGCGGCTGCAGAAGGGCAGGCGGTCATGGGGCTGCCTGCGGATGGCGGCAAGTACGCGTTGCTTGTGGGTCATAGGACCGCGCCTCCCGGGGAGGTACTGGATTCGGCGTGGCGAGACGGGCTGTCTATGGGCACATGGCGCAGGTCGTGGCAGAGAATCCAGAAGCACACACTGTGATCCTGCCAGGCCGAGCCACCCATTTGGTGAATGGTGCGGCCCAAGAGGCACGCATCAAGCTCAAGCGCCTTTACCCAACCTGTCACGACTGACAGAGCACTAGTCGGTCTGGGTTTCGGTTTCGGTGGGCGGCGGCTCCTGCTCGGTCTCGACTTCGGTTTGGGTCTCAGAGACCGGCTCCATGGTGCGGTCGGCAGGCTGCTCGTCAGGAATGAGCCCAAGCTGGCGCTGGTACTCAAGGTAGGTGGCTTCGGCCTGCTGCTCGGCGACCACGGCCTCGACATCAATCATCTCAGTCTCGATGCCGGCGCTTGCGACCTCGGTACGTGCCTGGGCCCTGGCGAGGCGTTCGTCAATGTCCTCGGTCATGCGGTCGAGGACCGCGGTCGAATCGCCGGTCTCAAAGGCCATCATGAGAGATGACATCTC
>JAUWOG010000638.1 GCA_030612305.1 Armatimonadota bacterium
AAGTCCCAGAGCACTATGGGGATTCGCGACGCGCTGCTGAACATGGTTTACCGGGATGGGATGCCACTGGAGTCAATCGGCTACAACTACGGCTGGGTGCACAGCCTGACGGAGGTTGCCTCAGCACTGACGGACCTGGGCGTCAATTTCTTCGAGGACCGGCGGTTCCAGAAGCTGATTGAGTGGAACCTGGATGTCGTCATCGCGGGGGAGTTCGTGCCGCCCCTGGGAGATTCGGGGAACATGTTCGCAGGGGTGCGGCCGCTCTCACCGACGGTGGCACGACTTGCACTGCCACACTGGCCGGATGCGCGCATTGCGCGAGTCGCACGAGAAAATGTCGGCGCAAGCCGCGACCTTTTCGAGGAGCCGATTGACGAGACGCTGGCACGGATACCGGACCAGGAGATGGAGCCGGTCGGCGTAAAGCCCTTCCTCTTCCCGGCCTACGGGCTGGCGTACCTGCAGAACGGAAACGAATCGAACCGCACCGCCGGCGCGCTATTCTATGGCAACTACCCGGGGCACCGGCACTACGACCAGCTCAACATGCTGCTGTTCTCGCATGGCAATGCGCTGCTGACCGACATCGGCTATCCGGAACAGACCGATGCCTTCAACCACAAGCTGTTTGCGTTCTTCACCAATACCGTGGCGCATAATACCGTTGTCGTGAATGCGCGCCGACAGGGGCGCGGCCCGGGGAAGCTGTACGCGTATCAGCCGGCGGGATTCGCGCAGATCGTGGATGCCTCCGCCGACGCCTACCTGCCGAAGGTGACCTTGTACCGGCGCGCCAATATGCTCGTCGAGGTCACGCCCACGGACAGCTACGTGTTCGATGTCTTCTATGTGCGCGGCGGCGAGCAGCATGACTACATGGCACTCGGCCCGCCGTCGCAGACATCCGCGAGTCCGGCGCTGGGTCCTGTGCAGGCGAAGGGGACGCTGGCCGGCGAGGAGGTGCCCCTGCAGCACTTCTATGATGATGAGAAGTTCGCTGCGAAACCTCTGGGCACGATGTCCTACGGCGGCTATCAGGGCAGCGGCTTCCAGTACCTGTTCAATGTGCGCCGGACGAACTGGGAGGACCGCGCGGTATTCGAGTGGCGTCTGAAGGAGCCTGAGCCGGATGATACCAAGTATCCCTGGGAAGGGAGAGGCTTGCGCGCGCACCTCGTCGGCAACGGCGAGGAGCTTATCGCCGCGGATGCCAAGCCGCAGAAGTACAAGTCCCTGCCTGAGACGATTCAGTTCATGATGCGGCGGCGAACCGGCGAGGACCTGGCAAGCAATTTCGTCACCGTCTATGAGCCGTACCGGGACCACACGTTCGTCAAGCGCGTGTCGGCCGTGTCTCTGGAGCCGGATGACGGGCAGGCGGTTGCAGTGCGGATCGAGCTGGCGGACGGCGATGCGCACTATGTCTTCCACTCGCTGGCGCCGGAGCAGACCTATGAGCTGGATGGGCGTGTGCAGGTGACGGGCCATGCGGCGTGCGTGGTGGTGGATGGGAATGGCGAGCCGAAGAAGGCGATGCTGCTGAACGGGACGGAACTGGCGATAGGGGATTTCGCGCTGAGAAGCGGCGGAATGTGCAAGACGAAGATTGCCTCCGTGGACTACGAGAAGGGCATCATCGAGGTTGCCGATCCGGTGCTGAGGAAGCACTCCTGTGTGGGGCAGGTGGCGATAGTCGCACCGGATACGTTCCATGACTCCGTGACGATGGCAGGCGTCATTGATGAGACGCATTTCTCGATCGGGGACGAGGATTTGCGCGTCGCGGGCGGGCCGGTCAGTGACATCGAGCCGGACAACAACCGCATCGTGACCTGTGTCTCCACTCCCCACGTCCAGGATGGCATGAGTGTGCTCAACAGCCTGCACGAGGTGCAGGGCCGTCGGGTCGGAGGCAAGCCGGTCACGCTTGACCGGGAGGGGAGACCGGCACTGAAGCTGGATGACTTCCCTGCCGCAGCGGGGAGTGAGCAGCGGCGCTTCACGATTGTGATGGCCGCGCCGGGAGACACGATCCTCATTCCGAGCCTGGCCATCGTCGAGCGCAACTAAGGAGCGAACATACAGTGAGCAAACCCAACATTGTCTTCATCATGAGTGACGACCATGCGGCCCATGCCATCAGCGCGTATGGGAGCCGCATCAATCAGACACCGCATATTGACCGCATAGCCGAGGGCGGGATGCGCTTCGACAACTGCTTCTGCACGAATTCCATCTGCGCACCCAGCCGCGCCACAATCCTGACAGGCACCTACAGCCATGTCACCGGTGTCGAGCACCTCGGCGCGCCATTCGACGGGCGG
>JAUWOG010000504.1 GCA_030612305.1 Armatimonadota bacterium
GCTGGAAATCCTTCTCCCCGAAATAGGCCCGGTCGGGGCACACGATATTCAGCAACTTGGCGACGACCGTCGTGACGCCGCGGAAATGCCCCGGCCGGTAGGCCCCGCACAGCACCTCTGTCAGCCCTTCGACCTCGACATACGTCGCTGCCTCCGCCGCATACATCTCAGCCTCCGAGGGCGCGAAGACCAGATCCCCGCCGCATTCCTCGACCATTGCTGCATCGGCCTCAAGTTGCCGGGGATAGGCTTCGAGGTCCTCATCCGGGCCGAACTGCGTCGGGTTGACGAAGACGCTTACCACAACGAAACTGTTGTCTGCTCTGGCGCGGCGGATCAGTGACAGATGACCCTCGTGCATCCCACCGAGAGTGGGGAAGAAGCCGATGCTGTGCCCACTGGCGCGCGCCTGGCCCACCGCCTCCCGCACCTCTTCGATTCCCCCGACTATCCGCATCTCAGCACTCCCCGCCCCTGCCGTTTGTATGTCCTATGTAGGGCGGGGACCTGCGCCCCGCCGGCCGTTGTCGTATGCCGGTGCCCTTGTCCTATGCCGTTGCCCTTGTCCTATGCCGTTGTCGTTGTCCTTGGGAGGCGCCGGTCGTTGCCGTTGCCGTCTGCACGACGCCAATGGGATGCGAACCATCCCTACCGTTTACCCTTTGCCCACTCCCCTCTCCATGAGGACGCGCAGCGTCCTCCGGAGAGGGGCCGGGGGTGAGGCGCCTTTGCGCAGCGTCCTCCAACTACTCCAATATCGCCTCGAAGTAACCCCCATACATCTGCGCTGCCATCAGCAGCACCACCACACCCATAATCACAACCATGATCGGCACGATCAGCAGCGACATCCGCCGTATCGAAGTCTGCGACTGCGCCTCGAAGTAGTCGGCCACCTTCTCCAGCGTCGCATCTATGTCCCCGGTTTTCTCACCGGTCTGCAGCATTCGCAGCGGCAGGTCGGGCACATATCCCACCTTAGTCAGTGCCTCCGATATCGGCACACCCTTCTGCACATCGGGGATGGCGGCCGTGAGGGCTGCTTCGAGAGCCCGGTTACCGCTGGCTGGCCCTGCCATTTCCAGCGCCTGAGTCGTAGGCACACCGGCCTTATACAGCGCCCCGATCGCCCGGCATATCTTCGACCACGCCAACTGCGAGATCACCGCCCCCAGCACCGGGATGCTCAGCTTCGCCCGGTCAATGCTCTGCCTCCCCTGCTCGGTCTGCCTGTACTTGTGGTACGCGAACCACAGCGCACCGACGATCAGCGCAAAGACCACATAGCCGACCAGAGCCCTCAGACCGGCTATCACCGCCGCCCCGACGCCCGACATGACCAGGGCGATGACCACCTTTGTCCCCAGCGGTATGAAAATCCCCGCCACGATCAGTATCTTCGGGTAGAACGTCTCACGCGACAGCATCTGCCGCAGCTCGTGTTCCTTTTCCAGGTGGTTGGCGACCTCTGCCAGTATCTCCTCCAGCCGGCCGCCTTCCTCACCGGAGATAATCATCGCTATGTTCAGGTCCGAAAACACTTTCGGGTGGTCCGCCATCACTTCCGAAAACCGTTCTCCGTGCGCCACACGTTTCGACCCGTCGGCTATCGCCAGCCTCAGTGCCGGACTACCCGGCCGCGTACTGAGTATCCCCAGGGCCTCGCCGATGCTCACTCCCGAGCCGACAAGCGTCGCCAGCTCTCGGAAAAACGTCACACGCTGATCTATTCCCAGCATCCCGCTAAGCATCTCTAGCCACCTCACGGCCTTGACACGATTTCCTCCGTCCGGACAACGCCCTCACCGCCACGCACCAGCACCCCCAGACGCCCCAGCATCTCCACGTCCCCGCAATCCTCCTCCAGCAACTCCAACACCGGCCGGCCGTTGGGCAGTATCAACTCCGGTGCCATCTCGCTCAGCGGCGCCAGCACGAATTGCCGCTGCTCCATCCGCGGGTGCGGCACCGTCAGTTCCGCATCATCCCACGTCATCCCGCCACACAGCAGGATATCTATGTCAATTGTCCGCGGGCCGTCCTTCACCTCACGCACCCGCCCGAGTTCGTCCTCGATGCCGCCGGTCATCTCGAGCAGTTGCATCGGGCTCAGTTCCGTGCTGATGGCGACAACCATGTTGAAGAAGTCCGGCTGCTCCACCGCGCCGACGGGCTTTGTCGAATAGACCGCCGAGATGCGCCGCAGTGACACATTCGGACTCGTGGCCAGCGCCGAGATCGCCGCCGCCAGTTGATACACGGGGCGTCCGATATTGGCCCCAAGACCCAGATAACACACCATCAGCAACACCTGTGGCTCGGCCTCACCGGGGGACACGGGCGAGGCCGATTCTCAGCTCCCAACTCCAGGACAGCCCAACTCACCACCACCCGCAAGTCCGTCCTCACGGCGTCTGCGGATCCGGCAGATTCGTCGGCGCGTCCACTCTCATTACGCTCCCGTAGGGATCGTCCGCAGTCTCGCTTCCCTCGGCATCCTCATCAGAACCCGGGGCCTCCTCCGGTGCCTCTTCTTCCTCCGGCAACTTGCCTGTCGCGATGATGGACTCGACTTGCGCCCCGTTCAGCGTTTCCTTCTCCAGCAGTACTTCCACCAGCGCGTCGAGCGTCTCGCGCCTCTCCGAGATCGTCTCCTTGGCCCGATCGTAGCACTCCTCCACAATCCGCCGCACTTCGGCGTCAATCTGCCGCGCGACATCCTCGGAGTAATTGCGCTCCTCGGAGAGGTCCTTGGCGAGAAAGACCGGCCCGTGTTTCGTCCCGTACGTTATCGGCCCCAGCTCCTCACTCATGCCATATTCCGTGACCATCGCCCGGGCCATCTTCGACACCTTTTCTAAGTCATTCGCCGCCCCCGTCGTGATATCGCCGATGACTATCTCCTCAGCCGCGCGACCCCCCAGCGCCTGCACCATATGGTGAGTCATCTCCGTCCGCGACATCAGATACCGGTCATCTTCCGGCAGGTTGATCGTGTAGCCCAGCGTCTGCCCCCGAGGAAGTATCGTCACCTTGTAAGTCGGGTCGAAGTCCGGAAGCAGACTCCCCACCAAAGC
>JAUWOG010000293.1 GCA_030612305.1 Armatimonadota bacterium
GATGGTTTAGGCTTCGTGTTGTACGTATAGCCTTCCCTGATGCCTCCTGCTCTCCCCAAGAACTTCTTCTTGTCCGCCACTCTGATCACCTCTCTTCTTCTCACTGCGCAACGCGCAGTCGTTGTCTCTCTCAGCGAAGACGTTGTCTTGGTCTTCTCGCGAACTGGTTTGGCGCGCTTACTTGGCCGCACGGCGTTCTTGGGCATCGGCTTGTAGCGGAAACTCTCGCGCAGCATCTTCGAGGAACCCAACATCTTCTTGTCTGCCATTCCGCTCACCTACCTCCTTCGGATGCTTGCCTCGTGTGGCCGGCGTGTCGCTTCCGTGCGACACCCGTCAACCTTGATCCTGGCGCCCCCGGCCTGACTCGAACAGGCGACCTTCAACTTAGGAGGTTGCTGCTCTATCCATCTGAGCTACGGGGGCGCAACAGACCTCTCGCGGCCCACTTGTGGGGCCTCACAAAAGAAGCGAGTCGGGCACCGGACGCTGCTTGCCCGCCCACGGACGGCGTCTCTCCACCCGCGGATGGCGTTCGTCCACGCCCGACTTGCGCTGAAATCTCGCTGCTCGGCCGGCCTTCCGCCGCCCGCCGCTTCAGGCCTTCTCTGTTCTGTATGGCGCGCCCGCCGTGATTCGAACACGGGACTTCTGCCTCCGCAGGGCAGCGCTCTATCCGCTGAGCTACGGACGCGCTAGCTGACAAACCAGCTGCCACGCGCTCCGGAGAGCGCGGCGATACCAACAACGCGGAACCGACAATCTGTGCTTCTGGTACGCCCGCCGTGATTCGAACACGGGACCTCTTGCTCCGGAGGCAAGCGCTCTATCCGCTGAGCTACGGGCGCACACAATCACCGTGTTTCAACTCATTCTGGCGGAGAGGGCGGGATTCGAACCCGCGATGGAGCTATAAACCCCATAGTCGCTTAGCAGGCGACCGCCTTAAGCCATCTCGGCCACCTCTCCGTACACACTGCAATTCTACCACAAAACCACCGCCGGTTCAAGGCACGCCGTTCCGGTCGGCTTCACCATCCCCGACCCGCCGCCTACTCCCCCCACTTCACCTCCGGCGGGAACGCCCAGTTCAGATACTGCTCGCTCACCCCCGCCGTCGCCGTATCGCCCTCATGGATGAACAACCGGAAGCCGAAGCACAGCGACTGCCCGGCCTCCAGCGCGTAGTCGCCGCGTTTCGCGTTATCGCCGGTGAAGTCATGCAGACCCCACTGGTTGGCGGTGAACAGCCCGTAGGACCGCACGTGCCAGGTCGTCGGGTACCGGAAGTTCGTCGGGTGATCCATGATCGTCACCCCGCAGACACTGCCCTCGACCGGCCCGTAGTAGTCCACCCACGGCGCCGCCTTGCCCCAGTTCTCGGCCTCACCGAGCGCACCGAAAGCGTTGTGGATCGTCCCGCCCTCGCGCTCCTCCATACTCTCTTGCAGACGTATCGAGACCGTCCCGGCTTCCTTCGTATCCCCGAAGAACACGCCCCCTTCACTCGCCGTCCACACCGTCGTCAGGTCCATGATCCGCGCTATGTCAGGGGTATCATAGACCCTGATGAACGTGTCCTCTTCCAGTATCTTGTTGCCCTTGTCGTCCACCCAGTCCCCGGCCGCATGAAGCTGCCCGAAAAGCGGCCCTTCGCTGTCAACCGTCAGCTCGCGGTTGATGGTGCGGCCATGCCCCTCCGTCTCCGACCAGTTATCGGTCCCGTTGACATCCCCCTGCGCAATCCAGATGCCTTTATGGTGGATATGGTCCACGCCTGCGTAGGTCGAGGTGCCCTTTTCCCCTTCAGGCAGAAACACTACCTCCCGCACGATATTGAGACCATGCGGCCCGATGACCGGGTAGCAGAACGGGCGCGCGATCCCCGGCTTGACCACATAGCTGGTGAAAAGCTCTCCGCCCAGCGATATGTCAGCCTGCTCGCCCTCTTTGATGTCCACGGTCACGGCGGCCGGCTCGCCAGCGCCCTGCTGGGCGCCAGCCTCCTCCGCGCTGAGCAGCACTCGCATCGTTTTCCCGGCGGCCAGATGGTCAATCCGCAGGACGATCTCGCTCCGGCAGCCGCACGGGTTCAATAGCGCCGAGGTGCCCTGCTGGCTTGGCACCACCTCTCCCACATTCCCCTGCTCGTCAATTCTGTGGGCCGCGTTGACATCCGCGCAGCCCTCCACGCCACACGGTATGGCGAGGAAGACATCCTTGCGCTCACGGGGACCGGCACTAATCTCGACCACCTGTGATTCCTGACCGCAGCCACACGCATTACACATTCCAGCAGCCTCCTCGACGACAGCTAGTCATTGTTCAGTTCCCGGCAGTCCAACCCGCCACGGAGTCTAAGTGCTTTCCACTCAGAAGTAAAGGCACTACTCGACCATCCCGCACCACCCGCAGCGGCCGCCTTCACACCGGCCGCAGCAGGCCCATGATATTGTCGCAGGTGACCTTCTCGAAGTCCTCGTCACTCAGCTTGCAGACCCGTATCTTCGCCAGCTCGATGGCCGGATGGATCAGCGGTCCGTCGGAGCCGAAGATCACCCGCCCAGCACCGAGTCGTCGAATCGCCTCCGGTATTTTCCATGGACGGTGGCAGTATGAAGCGTCCAGCCGCACGTTCTCATGCTCCTCCGCAAGAATGATGAACTGCTCTGCGAGGTCCTCGTCATCCGGAGCGCCGAGGTGGGCGATGATCAGCTTCAACTCCGGCATTTCCTGTGCCAGCTCTCGCGCCAGCGCCAGGTTGTTGGCCATGTCAATGAGCACGGGCGCCTCATAGTCGTAGCACATCGCCAGCACCGGCTCCAGCAATTTGCGCGACGGCTCCTTCATCTCCCCGCAATGCAGCTTCAAGCCCCTCATGGCGTCCTCCTCGAAGCTGCGCGCGAGTTCGTCCAGCGCGCCCTGGCCTTCCTCGACAATCACATGAGAGAACGGGATGAAGCGGTCCGGCGCCGCATGAAAGCAATCCATCGTCAGCGCATTCGACGGCCGGGAGGGCAGGCATATCGAAAAGATGACGGACTTGTCAACCCCCGCCTCATCCATGCACTCGAGAATCTCAGCCGGACGGAACTCCCGCATATACCGGTCCCCGCCTTTGACATGTACATGCGCATCAACAATCATCACTCATCGCCTCCCGATATGACTCGCCGACCTGCGTGCGCCGTGGAGTTTGCATGAGCTTTGGCACGAAGCACCGGCAAACTCCAGTGCAAGCTGGGCGCCGCCCAGCTTGCACCCACTTGACTTTGCCACGATTGTAGCCTATATTAGTCCGTCTCGCCGCGGCCCTTCTCACGGCCCACTTTTTCGCCGCACCAGCACTTCTTACCTCTCCAACAGAGGAGTTTCTGCCGCAGAAGGAGAATAGTCTTTTCAGACGGCCGCCTCACTCGTTCGCGCCGCGCTTCCCTTCTGGGCAAGTGCGCCTCTGAACACGCGTGGGGTAGGAGCCTCTCAGGCAGATGGCCACCTGCGCAGTCTGTCACCGCGGGTGTGCCAAGAGGAGAACGAGTATGGACTTGCGTGCAGTTCGACAGGCCATCGTCGGCGGCTTGAAGTGGGTCATCGGCCAACAGACCGCCGAGGGAACCTTCAGGCCGGTGGAGTTCGGCATGTGCGGCTATCACAAGATGATGTACATGCTGTCGCTGGTCGGGCAGGCCGAGAGAGCCACACGACTCTGCTCCTGGGTCGAGGCCAACGTACTCGACGAAGAGGGCGACTTCGCTGACCCGCACGGACGCCAGGGACCCATGGCCGCATACCACACCTACCCCAACTCCTGGCTCGCCATGGGAGCGCACCGCCTCGAGAAGTACGACATCTCATATCGCGCGATGGACTTCCTCACCTCTCTCCAGCATCCCAAGACCGGCGGCTTTCTCACCGCCGGACCCGAAGCCGGCCTCGACGACCGCCAGGACATCCTCTCCACTGCCGCCGTCGGCCTCGCCTGTGTCCAGACCGGGCAACTCGACGCGGCACAACGGGCCGGGCACTTCCTCGTCAACGTCTTCAACAGTCAGCCCAAGATCGGCACGAGGCTCTACTTCCACATCGAGAACACCGACCAGTTCGTCACCACCTACGACGACGAAGTGGCTACCGCACATGCCATCACGCTTGACCGGCCGAACCAGTGGTATTTCGTCCCGGGCCTCGCCGCGTGCTTCCTCATCAAGCTCCACCACGCCACCGGGGAAAAGGTATTCCTCGATACCGCGCAGAGCTACGTGCAGTTCGCCGACACTTCCGGAGAAGACAGATACGCCGAGGCCCGCGGCGGCTTCTTCGGCCTCGCGGCGGCGATGCTCTACGCCATCACCGACGTCAACAACTACGCCGGCATCGCCGAAGAGGTCACCGGCAACATCATGTCTGCGCAAATGGGCAACGGCAGCTGGGCCGAGGCCGCGAGGGGTTTCGAGCCGCCTGCTCCGATACTTGACGCCACTGCCGAGAATGTCATCATCCTCACCGGCGTGCTCCAGCATCTCAC
>JAUWOG010000315.1 GCA_030612305.1 Armatimonadota bacterium
CAGTACTACGCCTTCGATCCGGTGAAGCGTGAAACTATCTTCGTCGGCGATCTGCCTGTCAAGGGGACATATTTCCCGAGCTTGAGCGATGAGCCGGTGGGGGAGAAGGGCCTCATCTATGGCCTCGGCGAGGATGCGGTATTCGCGATTGACCCGGCCGACCACAGTGCGAAGATCATCGCCCGTCACGAGTCAATCAAGGGCGTCCACGGCTTCCATGTCACCGCCGACGGCGTCCTCTACTACGGAGCCGAAATGACGCTCTGGCGCTGCAAACTGCTCCCCTAGACAGGCAACGGAAAAGACGACCGCCACGGCATTTCAGCGTGGCGGTCGTCATGGTTTTCAGCTTATTGTCATCCGCTTCGCGAAGGAAGCGTCACACGGTAGGGCAGAGGGGTTGCGCGTCGTCTGCTTGCGCCGGCTACCGCACAACTGAGCACGCGAAGCGCGGAAGCCGCTTGCTGCTCCTGGTTCGGCTCTGCCGACGGATAATCGTTGGTGTCGGGGCTCGCATTATCCGCCGAAGCCGTCGTTGTTGACTATGCCAACGGCATTGTTGACACTGGAGTCGAGAGAGGTCCACGCGCCGATCGCTCCGAGAACAATCATCACCAGGAGAATAGCGTATTCGACCGTGGTGAGACCCTCCTCATCTTGCCAGTAGTCTCCAAGTATCGCAATCATCGTATCGTCCTTGCCAATCTATCCCGATTCACGTTCCACACACTAGACCGACGGCGGCGATGAGATATCCCAACTCAATTGGCGAACACACATACATCGGCAAACACACGTACATTGGCGAACACACGTACCACGAGACACAGCACGTATACAAATTGTACCGTCACAGGCTCCCGCCATGTGCAAGGCAATCTCAAGATTTGCTCAAGATGTCCCGCTGCCCGACAAGAATGGAACCCGCCTACCGCGACCGACTCACTCCCGCTTGCCGCTACCCTTTGGCCGCGCCCTTCTCCCCGCCGCGCCTATTCCTCCGCTTGCTCCTCGCCCTCGGGAGCGTCGTCTGCCGGCACCGTGACAAGCTCCTCGCTGGTGCGCCTGCGACGATGAATGTCCTGGGTGAAGGCGATGCCGATACGACCGCCTTTCGCTTTCGGGTCTCGCGTTGGCTTCGCTTCTTTCTCGGGCTTCTTATCTTCATCGCTCATGGTTGTTCCCCTCCGTTGGGCGACATTAGCTGTTCATCAAGACGACGGCTAGAAGACATGTGCAAGCAACAGCAATCACAAATGCCCATAGTCCGCGCATGAAGCATTTCATCTTTCCCGCATGGGGTTATCCTCGTTAGATTGAATGGCGACGCGGTAAGCGCGAGCATGCGCAAAGGCGACATCTTCCTCTGTTTCCTCAAGCTCCGAAGTCTTTACCACATCTTCAATGTTGGGTATAGCCATCTTACAGGGCAAGAGACATACCGCAAAACATGTGGCCGCGACCCCTAACGATTCAGCGGTCAAATGCAGCAACATTGTTGGCCACACATCAAGATGCGGCAGTTCGCCTCGACCACTCAACAGCAGGCCGCCGAAGATGCCTGCCGCTGGAATCATGAAGCCGAGCAGCGTGGAGGCCTTATGGTCTATCGTCTCCATGCGCTTGCGTTGCGCATCGTGCTCTCTGACGACTGTCGCGAGAATGATATCTGCTGTGGGCATTGGGAATACCAGCCGCTCTCTTGCTCCGCAAAGGCAATTGCCTCGTGCAGTTATTCGCCTATTACCATTATACACCGTAGCGTGTGTAAATAAAATAGATTGTGCCTGCCCGGAGGGCGCAGACGCCCCCGGCTTCCCATACACTCCCGCCTCCCGCTAGCCTTTGGCCACCGACACCTGGTTGATATGGAACTCCGCGCCCGGGTTCACATCCATGATCCAGAACTTCTCGCCCGGCTTGAACGCCTTCGCCGCCGCCCTATCCTTGAACCGGATCGTCACATCGCCTACCGAGTAGTACGCCGTACGCGCCGTGTCTATCTGGAACCACTGCGATCTGTCCTCGGTGTACAGCGCCTTGCCGTCGTAGAGGTAGTGGCAGTTGAACAGCTTCTCCAGGCTGTCCTTAGTGAATATCCAGCCTTCCTCGGTGTCCACTTTGTCAATCGTCCCGACTGCGCTCGCAAAGCCGCAGTCGTCCAGCGCGATGACGTACTCATCCGCCCCTTCGATCGGCGTAATCATCTTGATGGTGAAGACGCTATTCTTCGGCCAGGCGCTGTCATTGAACATAATCGGCTGGCCGGCCAGCTCCTCACCAGTCGGGAGTGGGGCAGAGGTGCTCACTGTCACTGCGGGCGTCTCGAAGTCCACCGCCGTCACCTTCCCGCTCAACGGAGGCGACCACTCCGGGTCCACACTAACCGTATCTATCTCGCCGTCATCCAGCACGCGCAGGGCATAGAAGCGCCCTCCCAGCTCGTACGTCTTCCTCCCGTCGCTGAGCCGATATGCCGGCTTCGCATCCATGGACGAGAAGACCAGGAACCAGCCCTCCTGTGTTGTCACCTTGACCGCCACCGGCCGGCCTGCAGTCGGCGAGCCCGGCACCGGCTCCAGGTACTCCACCTGCACAATGCCAGGCTCGTTCCGGAACGGCTCGAATACCGCACAGAATGTGCTCTCATCGCTGTCGGTCTGCTCGGTATCATCCCGGGCGATGATATAGGCATCCCAGGGGCTTCTCCCTGGTGCGCCCCGGCCTTCGCCCTTGCCGAGGTACAGTTCCCGCCCCTTCGCCCCGGCCATCCACATCTTCAGGCCCGTATTCTGCTTATCCCCGACGCTCCACTGACACCACCAGTCCTCGTCAACCGGCGTTTTCCACAGGTCCCTGATATAGCTGTAGCCGCTCTTCCGGTTCGGCTGGTCATCCACGCTGTCGGGGTAGTACCTGCCCGTATCGGCCATCCACTTGACCTCAGGCCCGGCCAGCGTACCAATCACCTTCTCCAGCGGCCCGGTGTCGGCCCCTCCTTGCTGCAGATTTCCGCCGTCATCCCCGCTCAGGCTGTGGTAGATGTAATCGCGCTGCTGCCCGCCCTTCACCCGGAAGATGTCCACAATATAGTGCGCATCCTCGCTCATGGACACTATCGCCGCCGTCCGGTGGTACAGCTCTGCGCTCTCGTAGGCGTCATTCGATGACGCCGCGGTCACCTGCACCCAGCCGCCGTCTCCGTACAGGTCCAGCGTCCCCGTGCAGCCGGTTCGCTGCTGCATATCATCCAGCATCACCGTGCAGTGCGTCACCGTATTGGCGGTCCACTCCCACCGCTTGGGCGAGCGCAGATTATGCGGATAGCCCAGATCAGCCGTAAAGTCATAGCCCCAGCGGATCGGCTTCAGCATGAGCTGGTCGCAATGACCGTGTCCGGCCCCCGACTGCCCGAAATTGAGCAGCAGGTGCAATTGCTGCGCCGACGGGCCGCTACTCCGCATGATCGAGTAGCCGATGTCGCCGAAAAGCACCGATTCCTGCGGCTCCGGAGTCGGCTTGAGTATCGCGGTTCGCGCATTACCGCCATCGCCCCAGTAGGCGAAGCGGCCGCTACATGCGGCCCGCGCGGCGAAGCTCCGGATATTGCTGTATCTCTGCCCGAGCAGTTCGTCAATCTTGATGCCCTCAGGGTGTATCTGGCGGCCGCGGAACTTGTCAATGAAAGCCCCGAAGGTCATGTAGGAGTTGTTGACTCCCAGGGAATAGCCTGTGGAATCCTCATAGAAGCGCCCGTCGCGGTAGATGCAGTTAGTGATGAGGTTCGCGATCCCGTAGCGGCCGTTCAGCGCCTCCTCGAAGAGCTTGTCATGGCGGAAATTCAGCGCCATTTCCATCATGCTGCGGACCTGAGTTGTCCGCGTGTTGCCCCGCCCGAGCGGGATCGCCCGGTGCAGGTACTCGTACATGTACCCGAACAGCTCCCGCTCCAGGTGGTACTTGATATCCTCCGCGTCCACCCGCCCGTCACCGTTGATATCGGGATTCTCGCGGCTCGTCTTGAACCACTCGAGGAGCTCCTTGTCCTCCTCGATGGCCTCAAAGCAGAAGTCATAAGCCTCCAGGCACTGGTGGATATTATCGGGTTCGAAGTTGTGGTCCTGGATATAGGCGCGAGCGGGGTACTTGCGCCAATTGTACAGGCTCGCGTAATCGTGATACACGTCGGCGAGGCGGGTCAGAATCACTAACACCTTGTGCGCATATTCAGGCTGCTCCGAGAGTGCATACAGGTAGCCGAGGCACCAGAGCGCAGCGCGACTCGACGGGCCGTCGAAATCCACAAACGGTCGGTATGGCCGCGACGTGAGCTTTCCTATCAGCGCCAGCCGGTAGGCGGCGACGAAATAGTACCGCCCCGGATTCGGGAAGCCCTTCGGACACTCCCAGCCATGCCCGTCGTCCT
>JAUWOG010000220.1 GCA_030612305.1 Armatimonadota bacterium
GCGACGAAGACCTCCTCATGGCGAAGCTGGCATGTGAACAGGACGTCAGCCTGGCGCTCGGCTCTGATACCCACCGCAAGTCCGAGTTCGGCGACTTCAGCTATCACTCCGAGATCGCCGCTGCGCTCGAAGTTCCGCCGCAGCAGCTCTACTGGTGGCCCCCGACATTTAGCCGGCCGCAGGCTGCCAAGTAGCGCGACGAGGCACCGTATCCTCACCATCACCTGACTCGCACGGAAAGCAGGGATCCGCATGGCTAAGACGAGACGCGGCAGGAAATCCCCCGCCGTACACCCGGTCATGGCCGCCGCAATCAAGCTGCGACCGAAGCTGCGGCAGTGGCGACGCCATATCCACATGTACCCCGAGCCGAGCATGGAGGAGCAGGAGACCGCCGCCTACGTGGTCGAGCAGCTACGAGAGATTGGCCTCCATGAGATGAAGACAGGGGTAGGGGAGACGGGTGTGACGTGTCTGGTGCGTGGCGGCAAGGGGCGCAAGACCGTCGCCCTCCGCGCCGACATGGACGCTCTCGAAATCGAGGAGCAGAATGATGTCGAGTATGCTTCCCGCAAGCCGGGCCTCATGCACGCCTGTGGGCATGACGCCCACACCGCGTGTCTGCTTGGTGCCGGGGCAATTCTGTCCGGCATGGCCGGGAAGTTACCGGGTAATGTCAAGCTCGTCTTCCAGCCGGGCGAAGAGGGCTCCGCCGGCGCGCTGAAGATGATACAGGACGGCTGCCTGCAGAAGCCGAAGGTCGCAGCGATAGCCGGGCTGCATCTCATGCACGACCTGCCCAGCGGCGACATCGGCATCCGGCGGGGATATCGCAACGCGCAGACCGACGAGATAGACATGACCATTCACGGCGTGTCTGCTCACGCCGCCGCCCCTCACGAGGGAGTGGACGCCATCGCAGTAGCGAGTCAGGCGCTCATCGCCGTCCAGCAGTTCCTCGCCAGACACACGGACGCTGTGGACCGCAAGCTACTCACCTTCGGCATCATCGAGGGCGGCACACGGCCCAACATCCTCGCTGATGCTGTGCGCGTTCGGGGCACGATTCGTACTATCGAGCCGGCGGGCCGCGAAGCCATCCTCACCTTCCTGAACAAGGACCTGCGCAAGTTGGTCGCGGCGATGGGAGGGAAACTCACCGTCCGCATAGAGGAAGGGTATCCGCCTTTGAAAAACGATGACAGTGTGGTTGACGCACTGGAAGCGGCGGCGACGGACATCGTCGGCGAGGGACGTGTCGTGGAAGTGCCCGTTCCGGGTCTTGGCGGCGAGGATTTCGCCTATTTCGGCATCGAGGGCGGCATTCCGGCTGCGATGAGCAGGCTCGGCACCCGCGACGAGAAGAAGGGCTTCACTTCACCCCTCCACAGCAGCACCTTCGATTGCGACGACGCGAAGGTGTTGCCGGTCGGCGCGGCCCATCTCGCCCAGACCGCCATCCGCATGCTCCGCGGCTAGTGCCGTTCGTAGCGCAGGCTCGAGGGTATCAGCACCGTATCGCCCGGGCCGTACTCCATTATGTAGGCCCGTACCGTGCCGTCGCCATCGGCATCCGGAAGCTGCGCGGCGGTGATATTGTCCTCGATGCCTAGCACTCCCGTGCGCTTTGCCGTGACTCGCGTCACGGGCACAAATGCCTCGCTGACCAGATGTGTTGATGGCTCCACGAAATACAGCGTCGTCGGCGTGAGTATCTCCTTCGCCTCCGTCTTCACCTCGCGGACTACCGCACGAGACAGGATCGGCTCCTGGTCCCCGAACAGTAGCGTGTCGGCCCCCTCGACGCCCTTCACCACAAACGTTGCTCCATATTGCCCACAGTCAATAACAACCGTCGAGCCGACTGCGTTGCGGTCTGCCAGCACCGGCTCGGCCAGCGTCACGGAGTTCTTCTCATAGTCGCAGGCGGCGATCGTCGTAGTGGTCGCAGGCGCGCCTTCGAGTTTCCAGTCCCCCTTGCTGAGCATCGAGGCATTGTACAGATAGGCCTTCTCAACTTCCCCCTGCTCGTCGAGGGCAAGGTATCCGACCTGCCCGGAGAAGACGATACCGTCCGCGACTGCGACCTCCTCCACCGGCTCCGTCGCATTGAAGTAGTACTGGACCTCCCCGGAGTTGAGTGCTATCTTCAGTGCGACGAGATCATCGCTATCAGTGTCCAGTCGCGTAACGCTTTCTATCATCTCCTCATGAGCGCCCGGTTCGAAGACGGTGATGAAAGTGCTCTCGAGGTCTTCGCCGCTCCTGCGCCGCACGAGGAACTTCACACTCTCCGGGGTGCCTCTCTGGTTCTGCTGGGGCTTGCCGTCGCAGACGAAGATGTCTTCATCCTCGCCGATGAGGAAGGCCTTGAGGAACGCGCCCTCATTGCCTCGCATTATGCCTGCCGCCCGGTCGCCGCTGGTGATGAAGTTCCATTTGGCATACCCACCGGACTTCAGCGCCGCCTGCTGCACGTTGTAGAGGAACTGGAAGCCGCTCCCCTTGTAGCCTCCGTAGCTAACGGTCCCGTAGGGCGCGGCACCGAGCCTCTCGTCATCATAGAAGTAGCCGTATTTCACGTCAGGCCCCGCGAGTGTGCCTTCTTTCCTCGGCGCCGAAAGACCCAGATCCGACTCGATATCCGCATGGCTCCCATGCACCAGCCAATCATGCTGCGTGCCGCCCTTGACGCGGAAGATGTCAATGAAGTAGGCCTGCCCCGGCGCGACCTCCACCATCGCCACACTGCGCCGGTACGCCTCGCACTGGCCATAGACGTTATCGTTCTGCGCCTCGACGTACTGGCAGACCGGCCCGGTGTCGTACGCCAGACAGTGGCCCCTGCCATTTACCTGCTTCGCGGCATCAACCATCACCGTATTATGCGACATGGTGTGGGAGAAGAAGCCGAACCGGCGCGGGTCGTTCGAATTGGCGGTCTCCGGATAGCCGAAGTCCGGCATCATCGAGCAGTTCTGCGCGAAGATGTCCAGGTGCATCTTGTCCAGATGGGAGTGGCCGAAGAAACGCCCGTAGAACAGTGACATTGCTATGGGATTCTCGCGGTTCTCATTCTGCAATATCGCCAGCCCGTAGCCTGCCAGATGCCGGTCGTCATACCCCGGTTCCAGCTTCACCTCTGCCGCCGCGGCCTTCACTTGCTCCGTGATCGGCTCCGCAGCGATGTCGCGCCCGGCATTCGGATTCAGGTCGAACAGTATCTTCGCATACAGCGGATCCTTGTACGTCCGGTACGCCGGCAGCAGGACATTATCACGCCACATCAACCCACGCTCCGACATGTTCCCCGAGTCCCCCAGCGCCGGAGTGAACTTGCCCGCACACACGATGTCTATCGTCCAGTCATACAGTCTCTTGAAGCGTGGCACCTCCGACAGGTCCACTCCATTGACGCGCAGCAGATCGGCGATGATGGTGAGACTATTCACCCAGCCGAGGTTATAGCCCGGCGACTCAAACGGCACGCCGTCCCGATAGACGAGGTTGTAGAGCGCATCATAAACCGGCATCATCGTGTAAACCCGGTACTCCTCATTGTTCAGAATCCAGTCTATCATCTCCTCACTGCTGGGCGTGCCGGGCGTATCCTTCAGAGCCGCCGCAATCCGCAGCAGGCCGACCTGGTGGCTCCCATAGTTGCCCGCGATATACATCGTCTCATTGACGATCTCGGTCGCCATCGAGCGCAGCAGTTGCTCCTCGATAAGCCGCCGGATCTCCTCCATGCTCCGGCCGGTGAGCTGCTCTAACTCGGCGTCGGTCTCCAGTAGCGCCGGGAAGATCGCGTCATACGCCCGCGAGCAATTCCTCACCGTGGTCGTCTCCCACGTGTGGTAGAAGAGTCGCCCGTTGTAGCCACGGTTGATCTCCAGGCCGACGCGCGACTGGTTGGCGTAGTCATAGTCGGGGTAGTACTCGGCGAGCTGCCACAGCAGCACCGCGCACTTGTGCGCATACTTGGCATCATCCGTGTACAGGTAGGCATCCGCGAGGCTGGTGACCGCGCGGTGGAACAGGCGCTGTGTCATCCAGTGATTGTACCAGGCGACAAACCAGTACTTGTGCTTCTCACCGTGCTCGGGCGAAACCCAGCCCCAGCCGTCATCCACAATCTCGCCCTTCAGCACCGACCGGTCCTTGAAATCCGACGCCATGAACGCCTCGTAATCGCTATCCGGATAGACCTTGTCACAGTTGGGGCATTTCACTTTGTACGGCATCTCCTCGCTGATGATCCAGGAGTAGTTGCCGGTCTTGCGCATTTCCAGGCCGCAGTTCGGGCAGCCGGTTTCATGCACGTAGATCGAGCGCGGTATGCGCGGGTCCGGAACGTACTTCGCGAGTTCCTCGTCCGGTATCTCCAGGTACTTCTTCGCACTCGCGACGGCACCGTCTCGAATCCCCTTCGCCCAGTCGTACTCGGCTATGTTGCTGCGGATATTCTGCATCTTGTCCGGCGTGAACAATGTGCGCTCCGTCTTCGCCTCTCCAGGCATTGCCGCAACAGCCAGCAACATCACAATCAGAACGCAAGCAGTCATCGTTGGCATTCTCACACTACCTCACTCCCATTCTCGCGATATGTCCGGAGACTATTTCCCCCCTTCCGCCCCGATTCCTTGTTTCTGCCCTCCTGTCCTTATCTCCGCAGATGTTCTATAATTGCATCGTGTCCCATCGCGACGAGTGTATCTCAATGAGCAGCAGTGCCCATGCAGGATGAAAACCGATGATCGAGATTGATGGCTCGCAGGGCGAAGGCGGGGGCCAGATACTCCGCACGAGTCTGTCCCTGGCAGCGCTGCTGGGCCGACAGATGGTGATTCGCAATATCCGCGCCGGGCGCAAGAAGCCCGGCCTCGCCGCTCAGCACGTCACCTGCTGCCGCGCCGTTGCGGAGGTCTGCGGCGGGACGATCGAGGGCGCAGAGCTTGGCTCACAAACGGTGCACTTGCACCCCGGAGAAATCACCGGCGGCGACTACGAATTCGATGTCGCTGCTGTCCGTCCGAGCGCCGGCTCGGTATCTCTCGTGCTCCAGAGCATCCTGCCGGTGCTGGCACTGGCGTCTGAGCCCTCCACGGTGGTGGTCTCCGGTGGCACCGATGTACCATGGAGTCCGCCCT
>JAUWOG010000436.1 GCA_030612305.1 Armatimonadota bacterium
GGACATGGATGGGCGCCGACGCCTCCCACTCGAAGGTCTCCTCAGTCGCATTCCATCGCCCGATGAAACACACTATTCCACCAACTGTCTCCTGCTCGCCCCGGTCCTCGATCTCCATCGGGACGGCCGCTGACGGATAGACGATGGTGCCTTCGCGGGTGGCGATGGCGCTATAGCCGCCGTACATCTGGTTTGTGCGGAGGTAATGCTCGTTTGCCCAGTTGTCGGGGTCGAAGTACGGGCCGTCTTCATAGCGAATCTGCCGGGGCTCCCCGAAGGTGAGGCCGTCGTCATCGGAGACCGCCCAGAAGTTGTGGTCGAACATAGTCTCCTCGCCGGTGTCGAACAGCTTCCGGATCGCTTCCGCTCCCTCGCCGATCAGGAGACGCTGGAAGATGAACTTGACGACCTTGTCGCTCACGGGGTCGTGGCACCAGGCGAAGGGAAGCTCCTCCTTGGAGAAGCCGTCCTGCATCGGCCATTCCTCGTGCAGGAGCTCCCAGTCGGACCATGTCCTGCCGTTGTCCTCCGATCTCCTGAGCCGATGGCCCTCGGTCCAGTCGCTTGCGGTCTCGATGCTGAGCGATTCCTCACGCCGCAGGCCCTTGCCCATGTAGCGCGCATACACGCACGGCGCGCCGGTTTCCTCGGAATGTTCCATGTACACTTCCCGCTTGATGCTGGCGAACGCCGGCATTTGCCTTCCTCCTCGGAGTTCTATTCGACGATGGCGATTTCGCTCCAGTCCTTCAGCTTGAGTTTCACGCGCCACTGGCCGGCTTCCGGCTCGATTTGACAGCGGCCGGCCGGGTCCACTGCGCGCCCGTTGATGTCGAATACCAGAACCGTCGGCCTGTCCGCGTGCTGCCAGAGTCTGTCCATTGATATCGTCGTCAGGATGCGCTCCCTGGCGATGATGAAGCCCTCGCCGAGTTCCAAGGGCGTGATCGGGAACATGTGGTTGATGACGCCGAAAACATCCTTGTTCTCTTCGGTCATGGGCGGCTCGGCGGGGCCGTAATGGTAGAAGACCATGCCGTGGCGGAGGTAGGTGATGAGCACCTTCATGAGCCACTTCGCCGGCGGGACGTCGTTGAGCGGGCCGACTGCCCCCAGGCCTATCGGGCTGTTGAGGTGGCTGAAGAACTTGTAGTTGATGGCCGGCGGCTTGCTGCCGTCCTCCCAGTCCATTGTATTGAATCCCCAGCCTGTCTCAGTGAAGCGGTTGGCCGCAAGCGATTGCTCCTGCGCCGTGGTGGAGTAGCGGTTGGCGATGAACAGCTTCCCACGGGAAAGGACGTAGTTCATCACGTTCACGCGCGCCTGGATGCCCGCCAGGCTGCAGTCCTTGTATTCGCCCCAGATGCGTCCGGAATGGAAATCAGTCTCAGCGCTCGCGCCATCCCATTCGCCGCCATACGTGCGCACGCTGCCTATCTGACTCATCGGGAACTCATCGCAATAGACGCCATCCATTCGCAGTTCGTCAATAGCCAGCTTCACCTGTTGCATGAGATATTCGTAGCGCGCGTTGCCCACCTGGGGATAGACGTTTAGCGGCGGAGTATTGATGGGCGCGCCGCCACGGTAGTAGTGGTATATCCGCAGCCCGCCATCCCTGGTGCGCACAAGGCTGTCGCGCCATTCCGGCCTCCAATCCTCGATGATCTTGCTCTGCTCCGGCGTCAGCGTCTTGATGACCGAGGGGCCATGTGTGGCGCTCTGGTCGGGCAGCGGGATCTTGTCGCCGCCCTCCATCTTCTTCGGGTCAACCGCCACCCAGTCAGTCTCGATGCCGGCTATGAGGCGGAGATCGGGATTGGCAAGCCTGAGGATCGGCAGGGCCTTCCCCATCAGCTTCCGGTACTCGTCCCAGGTCACTACATGATCCATCGCGCCCGGCTCGTGGTCCAGCCAGGGCGACAGCATGATGATGCTGCTGCCCCGCCACTTCAGGTATTCCCTCAGTTCCGTCGGGTCCTCCCGCACCGCGTTGAGATAGAATGATTTCGTCCCGTACAACAGGTAGAACTTGATGTCGTCGCCCTCCGGCTTCAGGTAGGCAAAGCAAAATGGCCCTTGGATGGTGAAGTTGGCGTTCCAGTCATTCCGCACGCGGTTGATGAAGTCGAAGTATCCGTCCTCCGGGGTCAGCGCATAGATGGACCATGAGAGTGTGCGCGTCGCGTTTTTGTCGAGGATGAACCTGTTGATCTGGAAGCCGGCATGGTTGCCTGCCTGCGGCACCCATGGTCGGAAGCGCGTGCGAGAGAGGTCGTCCTGCATGAGGATTCCCAGGCCGCCGCGCGGGCCGTGGAGATAGACGGTGGGGTTGGCCGCGACTTCGAGGTTCACCGAGAAGCGGGTGTCATAGTCATCCTGTGCGGTGAACCTGTAGCGCGGGGCAAGGCCGGTAGGCACATCGCGCAGATTCGTGAAGCGGTCGGCGATGTCGATTCTGCGGCCCACGACAGTGACCGTGCGCTCGAGGCGGTAGCACTCCCCGGCGGCCTGGATGGTGGCGGTGTCCGCCGATTCTTTCTTGACCTTGGGAGCCCACGAGACCTCAGGCCCGAGCTGCGTGGTAACGTCGGGGTAGTTGTCCTGGGTGAAGGGTGCAGGCAGACCGTTCCACCCGATCATCGGCTTTCGTTCGGTTTCGCCCGCCGCAGCTTCTGCAAGCCCCGGATAATGGAAGCAGCTTGCGACGACATGGGAAGCGTCGCCGGAATCTATCTGCATCTCGCCGCTCTGTCCAATGAGGACGCGCAGGTTCTCGCCGCCGATCGTTACGACTGCCTTGACCGGCACGAATGGCCCGGTGTCAGTGACCTTCGCGGCGTAGCGGCCGCGCTCGGCGGAGGGAAATCCATCGTCTGCGACAGGCTGCGCCAAGCCGAGCACGGGCACAGCTGCCAGCAGCATCAAGGCAATGGCATGTCTTCTCAGCATCGCGGATCTCCTCAGAGTGACTTCCGGCTTCGAAGGCAACACACAGTCGGGCAGGCTATGAGGTCGTATGGTGCTGTAGTGCCTTCGCCACTGCTCAGCGAAAACCTGCACCTGCACGAGCGTGGTGGCGGCGAAGTTTACCAACGCCGCCACGGCGACGAAGGTAGCCGGTGAAATGATGGCGAACGTGTCACAACACGGTGCGCAGGGAGGCATTGCGGCCGGAGGAGCCGGAGCGCGCCCCGTCATAAAATCGGGCGGTCACCAGGCGGAACAAGGTATTCATGTCGTACCGAAAGGGACATAAGCATGGAATATGTTTTGTGGACATTGTTCGTCGGCGTGTTGCTGGCTACGTTGCTGGCAGTTATTGAGTCCCAGGCGGTTTCAGCTGAAACCGAAGACCTGGGTAACGGCTTTCTGCATCACGGTGTCGCCACGCCGGTCAGCAATCACCGGGGCACCGTCGCCACCGTGGACGGGGACGGTCGCAAGGTCGTTTTGGTATGGCTGTTCGACCACCGAGGCGGCTACGCGCTGCTGATGATTGATGCCGAGACGGGAG
>JAUWOG010000659.1 GCA_030612305.1 Armatimonadota bacterium
CGGTATAGCGTGGCGGCGGCGGGGGGCGATATGCTGGGCATCGACCAGCACCCGGCGGCGGAGCGGGTGCGGCTGCACAAGAGGACGGCGGAGGGGGGGCGGAGAGCACGGCAACTGCTGGTCGTCCCGCTGAACCTCGAACTGAACCCGGCGGAGGCGGCAGCCGTAGAAGATAACCTCGACGGGCTGATGAGGTTCGGCTTCGAGTTTGAGAAGTTCGGCCCGAGCGCGTATCTGCTGCGGTCAATTCCCACGGCGCTGGTGGGCCGGGAGTATGCAGCAATCGTCGGCGAGATGCTCGAGGACCTCGCGCAGTGGGAGGCAGCTTCGTCGCTGGAGGGCGCGCAGGAGAAGCTGGCGGCGACAGTGTGCTGCCACGCGGCGATCAAGGCCGGGACGCACCTGACACATGCGGAGATGCAGACTCTCGTTGATGAGCTTGTCGCGACGGAAGCGCCAGCGGTCTGTCCGCACGGCGACCCGATCATTGTAGTATTTCCAGTGGCGCGGCTGGATGCGAAGTTCAAGCGGTGATAGAGGGCGCAAGCGGGCTGCCTGAGCAGTTTGCCCCGCCCTGCGTTTAGTGGTATTATTTTCGTGTCGGCGGCATGATATTATGAGGGGAGTAAGAGCAGGGGAACGGGAACGCTTCTGACAGGCACACAATTCGTGCATCCGCGCGAGATGTAACAGCGAAGGGTGTATCGCGTCGCAAGCTGTCAAGGAGGCATACAGGGCCATGCGTAACCTGCGCTGGACGAGGATCCTATGTATCGGTATCAGTAGTCTGCTAGCTGTCGGGGCGATAGTAAGCGTTGTGTTCTCAGGGCAGCCGGATAGCTCGGCTACGTTGCAGACCATTGTCAGGGGGCTTGACCACAGAGCAGGGCTCCTGCGCACTTTTGAGGGATATGTGACTGAGGTCGAATTTCCAGGGCCAGCCAGCCTCAGGGAGCCCCCGCGGAACGTAGCCAAAACCTCTTTCCATGTAGTGGACAGGGCTAAGGATCAGTGGCTCCAGGAGTGGTGCCAGTATTTTCCCTCCGGGGCGAACCCCGATCGGCTCATTCGCGACGGGGTCCACGTCTTCATAGACGGCCTTTGGGCAGAGAAGAAAATCAAGTCTCCTACGTGGCGGCTGTCAACTGAAGAACAAGGAAGAGATTTCCGCACGGATCTGACGTGGGATTGCTTTTTTCTGGGGTTGCGGGAGATGCGTGGCGGGTCATGGGCTGAGAGGGTAACGGGGATCCCAGAGATGACCGTGACGAAAGAACAACTCGACGGCACCATGTGCTATAGAATTGCCGGTGAACACAGACGGTCGAAGTCAGATCTTCGTACATATAGCTTCATCTGGATAGACCCCGAGAGAGGTTTTGCCATTCGCAAGTGGTCAATGTTCGCTTCCCGCGATGGTCACGTGATAATGGACGATACCGGTCGTGCATACGACTTCCATGAATACTCGGGAGGCCTGTGGCTTCCCCAGCGGACACGAATGGTCTCCTGCGTGAGCAAGGATGGGCGGCCGAGAGCCTGGTCCAAAGTGAGTTTCTATCAGTTGGGCGATGCCAGGGTCAACCAGCCGTTGAGCGAGGATTTCTTTGGCCCGCTTGAATTCACAGACGCCCACCCGAGAAATCGCTATGACGCAAAGCTAGGCGGTTATGACCCGAAGGAAGTCAAGCGGAAGGTGACCTTGCTGCAAAGGTTGGCGGCAGGACCGCCGGACCCCGCTACCTTTGTCGAGCCGTTGCCCAAGTTGCCTCGTCCCTGAAGTGCAGTTTTCTCCGGCATTCGGCATTAGATACGAGATGGAGCTGAAGTCAGTGTTGTCTGAGGGGAACGGCAAGGCCGGAAGGTAGCTGAAGGCGGGGGAGAAAAACCATGAGTGCGATATTGGGGACAATTCTGCTGGTGGCGGCGGTGGGTATCGGCATCGCACTGGTTCTGCAAGTACACTCGTTTGCGAGGGGCCGCTCGATCATCAGCGCGCGGCAACTCGGCCTGCGCTTCGTCTGCGGGGTGCTGCTGCTCGCAATCATCGCAATGATCTACTACGGGCAGACGCAGGACTGGGATGACCCGCTGCGGGAACTCATCTTCTGGAGCATACTCCTGGGGCTGCCGCTGCTGGTGATAGTGCTGGCGTACATGGACCTGAAGGAGACGCAACTAGTCGGGGAATTGAGG
>JAUWOG010000767.1 GCA_030612305.1 Armatimonadota bacterium
GTATCTCAGGTTCCCCAGCCCCTTGACGCGTTCGCACAGCTCGCCAACCTCATCGCCCCGCACCCCCATCCGGCACATCCCGCTGTCCACCTTGATGTGCACCGGGAGACTGCCGTCGCCAGCCGCTGTTGAGAATGCTTCCGCATCCTCCCCGCTGTGAATCGTCGGCGTCACCTCTGCCGCGACTATCTCAGCCGCCCGCTGGGGCGCAGTGCAGCCCAGAATCAGTATCATTCCCGGCACGCCGGCCTCCCGCAACTCCAGCGCCTCATCTGCCGTCGCCACTCCGAAGAACCCCGCACTCGCCGCTTCGAGAGCCTTCGCAACGGGCACTGCACCGTGCCCGTACGCATCGCCCTTGACGACCGCCATCACCGTTGTATGGCTGCCGACGTGGCGCTGTATCTCGCGGAAGTTATGTACCACAGCGCCCAGGCCGACTTCGACCCAGGCACGGTCTCGCTTGTCCATTTCCCACATGCTTCCTGAATCACGCGACTGCTTGAGGCTCATTGCCGTTCCCGCGACCATCCTCCTGCGGCCGCTTCAACGAGCCTTTGGGGGCCACGAACCGACCTATTGTATCACCAACTCCACTCCACCACAACACCTCGACGGGCGCGCGACCTGTCGCCCTTACCTCACCACCAACTCCGTCACCCACATATACCCCGGCGCCGCACTCGACCCCTGACCCCCAAGCTGATACACCCGCAGCTTCTGCAACTCTATCGGCTCAAATCGAAACGTGCCGATGCAATTCTCCCCCGCCCCGTCAATCCTCTTCGCATCCAGCTTCACCCACGCATCTCCCTGCTCGATGCGCACTTCGCTCTCCCTCGGAAGATGCGGTGTCCCTCGATACCACGTCCAATAGACGACCACTTCGCTGACCTTTCTCACCCGCCCGAAATCCACCTCGATCCAGTGATCCGACGCATTGTCTGCCGAAGCCCATGACACATCATTCAACCGCCCCGGAGCCGCCGGATAGCAGACTCCATCATTGAGCGCCACCAGCGACTCGTAGTTCGCTATGCAGCTATCTACGGACAGCGTCGTGCCCTGCTGTGCGAGCGCGTAATTCGTCACATCGAACACATCGAAGCTCAGCGCCACACTCAGCCGGTTCCCCAGCGGCGCGTCATCACTCACCGACACTGCCAGCCGGTGTTTCCCATACCCGATCGTCTCCCCGAGCTGCACATTGACAGTCGCCTGCCGCTCGCTGACTCGCTCGACGGTCAGCTGTTCTTCGCCCACGATCTCGCCATTCACCGTCGCCTCTACCGAGTCCGGATCCAGCGCGTTCTCCCGGTCGGCGATTCCTATCGTCACGATCTCCGGCGCTCTCGGCATCACGCCGATATTCTGCTCCATCACAGCCGCGACTCCTCGCCCGTCCACCTTTACCCCCAGCAGCAGCGGCGCCTTCTGATCGTTCAGGTCCACGCCCGGCCGCGGGTTCATCAGGAAATGCACCTTGCTCGCCCCATACAACT
>JAUWOG010000107.1 GCA_030612305.1 Armatimonadota bacterium
ACGCTGATGAAGGTCTCCCCAAGCTCGAGGCGGGCATTCTCGAAGGCGTACCTCATCTCAGTACCGTCCCTGGCGCTGCCGCGACTGTCCGACTCCAGCCGGCCATCCGATACCACTGAGATCTGCACACCGTTGGAGAGCTCCTCGATCTTCAGGTCGGTGATGTTGCAGTACGCCTGTCCCCAGGCGACGCTGTGCACGCCGCCGGCAATTGTGAGCAATACGAGCACTGTCCAAAGTCGCATTTCGTGTCTCACGTGTTCAGGTCCCTTTCGTTGTGCTTTTCGCGTCAGGAGATGGCTCCCGCCGCCGCAGGCATCAGCCCTGTGCGTCCACCTGCAGGAGTATCACGGCGCGGCGCATAAGCCCTTGGTGGATGACATTGGCAGCCAATTCGTTGAAGGGCCACGGCGTGATCTCACGCGGCGTATGCTGCCTCGTCGTAGTCGGAGATGTAAGCTCCAAGCCTCCTACTATGATCGTGTCGCCGCTTCCCAGCGCCAGACATGAGGTGGCTTTCCTCCTGGCAACGCGGGGTAGGCCCCCGGCTCCGACGGACATGATGTTGCTCGCCTCGACAGTCATCGGGACCGTTATGTGCTCTCGGACGGCACCCCACGGCGTTACCTTCAGCCGCACCCCGACGTCCGCCGACTCGATGCTTAGCTCCGGCCCTTGCGAGCCCACGCGCTTGAACTTGAAGTACTGCTTCTCGCCGAAGAAGAACTCCGCTTCCTCGCCGCTTGCGACGGTGAGATGCGGCTCGACATGGAGCTTGACTTCGCCGCGTCGTCGCAGGAATTTCAGCCGCGCCCGTATCTCGCTGAGGCGCTGCTGAAGGACCCCGAAGCGCAGGCCGGTGCCCGTCGAGCTTGTGGTGTAGTCGGTGGTGCCGCCGGCTATTGCCGCCTCGAGGTCGCGCTGTGCGCTCATTTCAGTGCCGAGTTCGACGAGGACAACGCGCACGGATATCTGGAGGCCGCGCTGGTCGAGCTTGTGTATGTCCGCCCGGATCTTCTCAACCAGCGGCGGCGGCCCCGTCGCTACGAGTGCGTTGCCTGTGTCATTCGGCCGCACGAAACGCAGGACGTACTCGGGCAGCAGTTGCAGGGCGTCCCTGGCGCTCAGATGGCGCAGAGGAATCGTGACACTGCTCGAGAGCCAGTATGAAGCAACGTTGTCCGGGATGGCGTTGCTCACGTAGATGAATCCATCCCTTCGGGCCACGGCCAGACCATAGCCGTACGCGGTGGTGCGCAGGAACTCGGCGAGGTCAATGTCGGTGAGGCGGCAGGTGAGGCGCCGATGCACACCGTCATCCACGATGATGCGTTCTGACGTGATCTCGCCAACCTGTTGCAGGGCCTGCTGGAGGTCGGCGTTGACGGCGCGTATTGAGAAGGTGCTATCACGGCCGGGTTGCACCGAGAGCTCCGCCAAGATATCTCGGCGCTCGGCCTCGACATCGTCTTCCTTCAGCACCACATGCTTGCCGCTGATCACGGTGATGTACATGGCTGTCCGGTCAGATGAGTTCTCCATGTCGAACTGGACTTCGCCTCGGAGGCGTCGTCCGCCGAAGCGGCCCTCGTTCGTGCGGACGCGCCCCGGAGACGCCTTCGTGTAGAGGACGAGTTCACATTCCAAGCCAACGCCCTCGCGCGCATCCAGGGGCGTCGAGAGCTTCAGGTAACTGACCGGGTATGCGCTGATGTCCACGAAATTGCCCACCCCCGAGCGGGCATTCGTGAGCCGGAACGGTATCACATCAGTCTGCTTCATCTCCCAGCGGTTCTCCACAAGCTCGTGGAAATCCCACCAGCGCGCCAAACTATGGAGCGCGCCGTCGGCCTGGATCGTGACCCGAACCGCATTGCTCAACTGCTCGACCTCAACGCCGGTGACGGTGCAGTATGCCTGGTTCTGGGCAGCGACACGCCCTGCGCCGCAGGTCACCGCGGCCACGCACAGCGCGGCCACGAGCGACCTCGCCACGCAGCTTCCACGGACCTCGTTACTCCGGCACGGTCTGCGCCTCACCTCTCAGCCTCCTGTGCGCCTATATCCATCCGCTTCATTATCTCCGCTTCCTGTGCTGCGGGCAGATGCCCGGTCGGCGAGAGCACGTTGGCGGTCACGAAGATCGCCAGTTCAACCTTCGTTTTTTCCTTCCGTTTCGACCGGAACAGCTTACCGATCAGCGGGATGTCACCGAGTATGGGCACCTTGCGCCTCGTTATTCTCTCCTCGTCCTGCTCGAGCCCGCCGATGACGACCGTCTCTCCGTCGCGCACTCGGACGGTAGTGGATGCCTTGCGTGTGGTCTTGTCCGGCAGCCCGGTCGTCGGGTCAGGGGCCCCGAGGGTGCTCACCTCCACCTTCAGATAGAGAATGATTTCCTCCCCCCCACCCATCAGCGGCCGCATCGTGAGGTCCACACCCGCGTTGATGGAGTTCCTCGAGCCGCCTCCTCCGGGCATCGTCACCGGCGTGCTCAGGTACTGCTCCTGCCCGATGAAGATGCTGGCGGACCGGCCGCTTACCGTCGCCACCGACGGATTCGACCGCACGTGCGCGCGCTGTCCCCGCACCAGGGCGTCGAGGTCAATGAAGAACTGCTTGGGGAGGTCCACGATGGCGTTGAGCGTCGCGTTCCCGGTGAGCGAATCCGTGGTGATTCCCAGGTTCTGGTTCTGCCATCCGAACCTGGCGCTGAATTCGTCGAAGTCAATGTCCGTGAACTCGACGACGAGGACATTGAGCATAATCTGGGCCGCCGGAATGTCGAACTGCTTGACATCCTCGCGAAACTTGGCGAGAACCGGCGCCGGCGCAGAGAGCACGACGGAGTTCTGCGCCAGGTTGGTCTTCACATGGAAGTGGAGAAACGGCGGTAGAAGCTGCTTGGCCCGCGCCGGCTGCACGTAATGCGTCGTCACAGCGGCGATGTCGCCCATCAGGTAGGAAGAGGGACTCGTCGGGAGGCCCTCGCTGACGATGAGGACATTCTCCATCTCCGCCAGCGACAAACCGTAGGCGTCAACGATGTGGTCGAGGATGGCGCGGGCAGACTTGTTGACGAGGTTCACTGTCAGCGTGCGGGCGACCGTATCATCAACGATGATGTGGAGGCCCGTCTGCTCCGCCAGCTCGATCAGCAGCCGACACGCATCGGCCTTGATGGCATATACCGACACGCCGCTCTCGGTCACCGTCACCTCGATGGGCGCCCCGTCATCTTCGTCCGTTTCCTTCTCTGCTCCGCCGGTCTGCTCAGCGTTCTTCGCCGCCGGTTCATCCGCGCACAAGGGAAGGGTGCGCTGACCACGACGACGCCCAGCAGCGTCATGCACAGCGCCACTGCGCTGAGCCATCGCCACCAGGGTCTGCTGCAACTGTCCTGTTTCATCATGTGTGTATCACCTGTTCCGGGTTATTCGTGAAGGCAAGAGTCGGCTGGCGCAAGCTGGGCGGCACCCAGCGAGTCTGGGGAGGACGCTACGCATCCTCATGCAGCCGGACCCACGCCTCCGGCGTAAGTGTCGGTGCGTTTGGCGTGACTGTCCGCGCAGAGGAGCGGAAGGGTGGGCTCATCTCGAGTCATCGCGGGCGGCCATGTCTGTCTTCATCTGCTCCCGCAGTTGCGTCCACTGCTCGTCGGTGAAGGTATGCGGATAATGTATCCTGCAGCCTTCATAGATGGACTGCTGGGCACCGATCAGCGCGTTGAAGACGGCCTTGCCCACCTCGAAGCGGTTGAGGTGGGGCCTGATGCCATCGAGCGCGTCGGCGACTGCGGCAGTGAAATCACGCTGCCCGCCCCAGCCAAAGACATCCCAACTGCTCTCACCATGCACAGGCTCCGCCATGCCCTCAGTCTGATACCAGTACCCCTTGTTCTGCGTCAGGTAGAGCCGCCCTTTGCTGCCCAGGAAGTCGTAGTGCTGGTGCATCCAGAATGATTCCTCGCCCGGCGTGCCGAGACAGTCTGCGTCGCAGTCGAATATCACGCGCAGGTCATTGGGGAACCAGTACTCGGCCAGGAGGCGCTCGGGGGAGCGGTGCCAGGCCTGGTAGTCCTCGTCCACGATGTCATAGCCCATTGCCCACACCGACTCCGGCTGCGCCTCATCGAGGAACAGCATCAGCAGGTCCATCATGTGCGGGCCCATGGACATCGAGTTGCCCTTGGCGCTGGCGCGGACGAAATAGACATCGCCCAGCTTCTCCCGCACGATCTCCCCGATGGTACCGTCCTGGAATGGTGGGAAATAGCGCCGCTGGCAATTGACGATAATCTCGATGCCAGTGCGCTGCTGAATTTCATCGAGGGCGACGATCTCCGATGGCATCACCGCCATCGGCTTCTCGACTACTATGGCCTTGACCCCCGCGTCGGCGGCACACTCGACCTCCCACGCGCGCCGCGCCGGCTGTGTCACGGCATGAACGACATCGGGCTGCACTTTGGCCAGCGCGGTCTCGTAGTCCTCGTATCCCTCTGGTATTCCGTAGGTTTCGCGGAATTCCTCCCGCCGCTCCTCGATGAGGTCACAGCAGGCCACCATCTCCATGTTGGGAATGTCGCGATATACATCGGCATGTTCTGTGGCTCTGGGACCACATCCTAGCAACAACGACCTGTAATTTGCCACTTTCATTACCTCTCTTCCGCCGATTGGTTTCTTATTCTATGGTCTGGCCGAGCATCGCCTGCGCCAGAATGGTCTCGGCTACTTCCATCGTCTTGAGCGCGTCCGCAAAGTTCGACTCCGGCTGCGCTTCGGCCTTCACTGCATCAATGAACTGTCGGTTCTTCGCCAGGAAGCCGCCGCAGACGTAGGGCTCATCACTGCCGGCGACCTCCGCCCCATTATACTCGATGCCCCCGGTGTCGCCATCGGCATACACCGTTCCCGTCGTCTCCGGATTTCCCTCCGCACAGATGCCCGGGGCGTGCATCTCGACGCGGAATACCCGCCGCCCGCTCGCCCAGCTCGTCATCATCACGCCGGTCGCGCCATTGTCAAAGCATAAGGTCGCGAGGATCAAGTTGATGTCCGGCACTCGCAACTGCCGCGTCACGCTCTGGACACCGACGACTTCTCCGCCGCATATCCAGCGCAGCGTATCAATGACATGCACGCCGTCATCCATCATGTGATCGCGCGCGCCGAGCATCGGAGTGGCCGCGCATTTGTAGAACTGGCAGACGGCATGGTCAATCTGGCCGCGCTGCAGGCATTCCTCGTGGAGCTTGTTGAGCAACGGGTTGGCGCGGCGCTGGAAGCTGACCTGGGTGATGCAGGAGTTCTGCTCGGCTAGCCAGGCAAGATTGCGCGCCTGGTGCATGCTCAGTCCCATCGGCTTTTCGATGCACAGGTTCCGGCCCTGCTCCAGACACCATACCCAGATGTCGTACATGATGTGCGGCTGGCCGATGGCATAGACCGCATCAGGCGCAATCTCCTCGACCATCTGCCGGTAGTCAGAGTACCGCTTGTCCACGCAATACTTGTCGGCTGTTTCGTTGAGGCGCTCTTCGCTCAGGTCGCAGATGGCCGCGATCTGCACATCGTCGAACGAGGCCAGCGACGGGTAGTGCACGTTGTTGGCCATGCCGCCGGCACCAATCATCGCCACGCGCACTGTATTAGTGTCACCCATGGGTGCGCTCCTGTCTAAGTTTCTTTGCCCGTCACGTGCTTTTGTGTGGCCCTTGGGCGACGGCGAAATGCCTTTGCCGTTTGCGGTTGTCGTTCACGGGGTCACTGCGCTTGCGTTCGTCGGGAGGCTTACGTTCGCGCGGCCTGATGTGTTCACTCTGTATGCCGCCGCCGAGAGCCGTTTCACGCTCACCGTCTGCGGCCATACCACTTCATCGCCGACACCGTAGTCATAGACATCGAACCACGTGCCCGCCGGGAACTCGGCCGCCAGCTTGTCCGCAACCGCCTCCGGATGAACCTCGGGGTCAATTATCGCATAGTTACCGTGCCGCACATCAATGAGGCGATATTCGGCGTCGCGGGCGGCGTTGACGAGTCGCGCCCCGTGATAGTACCGCCAGCCGTGCAGGACGAACGGCGTGCCCGTCTTCACGCGATGGTCATCGTGGCCGGCGGCCTTGCCAGTGCCGATGCGTGAATCGAACTCGAGCGTCAGCGCGGCTCCGCCCTCGACTTCCTTGGCGTCGAGGACCTTGTAGGCGATGCGTCTGACCGGATTGGTGATGTAGATGTACTGGCCTATGATGGCCTCGAGGTTCTGCGGTGCCGGTGAGACGGTGATCGTCTCACTGTCGCGGTCAACGGCTGTGATGGGGGCGCGGTATTCTGCGCTCTTCGTTGTGATGCCCATTCCGTTCTTGGTCATCCGCGTGCCGCCTATCAGTGTCACGTGTGTCGGCTGGCCGGCTTGCTCGGAGTAGAGCCCGAAGCGGCCCGCGAACTCGAAGCCGCCCTCAGCGGTGCGCACTGTCTCCGCATCGGCGGAAGCGAAAACCGTATCGGTGCGGCCGTTCGTCAGCTCGATGACCAAGCCGTATGGCTTGAAGCCGGCCTCGTCGTCACCTGAGACCTCCAGCGGCCGGATATCCTTGATGAGGGGCTCGTGACGGTACATCTCCATGACGTTGACGACCTGGGTCCTGGTCGGGGCCTGGCCCACGTTGTGCAGCAGGACCCACTTCATCTCGTAAGGCGAGCCGCCGACGGGGGACTTCCCGTCGGAAATGACGACCTCGGTATCGTCCGAGCTGGGGACTGTCATCTTGAAATGGAGGCCCTCGCTGTTCTTCAGCGTCCAGTCTGCGGACCAGACACCGTCGTCGCGGGTCCTGCGTTTCATGTCGGCTCGCTCGACGTTGTAGAGGAATGGGAAGCCCATCATGGGGCCGCTCCAGCCGGCTCTGCTCTTCCCGCAGCCCTGCTCCGTGAGCCATTTCTCGTCACCATACGGGACATCCGGCCCGGCAACTGTGCCGCCATCCTGCTTCTCAAGCCGCAGGCCCTCGGTGGCGAACTCGCCCTCCTGGGCGTGGAAGCTCCACCAGTGCTCATCTCCCCCATGGATCCGGTACATGTCGAGGCAATAGAACTCCTCGTCGGAGACATCCACGATGGCCAGCATGCGGCGCTGCCACTGGTCCTCGAGGAGGTCATAACCGTCATCCGCGTTCTCTTTCGGCTTGAAGCCTTCGGCCCACGCTTCGCAGACATGGACATCGCCTGCGTCGGCGAAGAGCTGCGGCGTGGCAGTCATCTTCACAAAGGGAATCTGACGGGCGAGGTTGTGCGTCATCCAACAGTGTTCCCAGTAGCCCCAGTTACGGGGATAGCCCATCTGGCCGAGTATCTCGCTTTTGTGGGCGTCGAGTCCGATGTGCATGATGTCGTCATGGAC
>JAUWOG010000034.1 GCA_030612305.1 Armatimonadota bacterium
GGCGCGGCGCGGATTATGACTATGTTCTACTACATACCTGAGGAAGCGCGACCGAAGATCGCGGGCGGAAACATGCGCCGTCTTCTCCGGAATGTGGATGGGGCATCGGGTCGCCCGCTACCTGAGCTCACGACTCCGCCCGATCATCCCGACGATGACCCCATCGTCGCGAGTCTCCGCGCCGGCAAGCCGCTCGACGACCACTTCATTCTCGATGCTCACGGCCATATCGGACACCCCGGGTGCATGGGGGTGCGCGTCCCGCTCGCTTACAACGACGGCGACAGTCTGGTCAAGACCATGGACCGCGTCGGCATAGACATCTGCGTATTCAGTTCCTGGTCCGGCATCACCGAAGGGGACCCCGAATCCAACGACATCTCGCTCGACGCCGTGGCCGCTCATCCCGGCCGGCTGCTCGCATACGGCTGCAACAACCCGCACTACCCCGAGCAATTGCAGGCCGAGCTACAGCGCATCTTCTTCACGGACAAGGTCGTCGGCTTCAAGCCCTATCCACCTCAGCAGGGCGTCCCCTTCAATGATCCCAAGTGGGCACCGGTCATGGAGTGGGCCAACGAAAACGAAAAGCCTGTGCTCTGCCACGCCATGAGGAGCGAAGTCGCCATCGAGATGGGCAACAAGTACCCGCGCGCGAAGTTCCTCATCGCGCATTCCGGTTCAAGTTGGGACATGGCCGAGGATGTCGTCAAATCCACTAAAGCCTGCCCCAACGTTTACGCTGAGATTACCTATACATCCATCCTCTACCCCTTCATTGAGTTCTTCTGCGAAGAAGTCTCCGCCGACCAGCTCCTCTTCGGCACCGACTGCGTGATGCGTGACGTCGCTCCTCAGCTCGGCTGGGTCGCCTGGGCGCGTATTCCCTACGAGGACAAACTGAAAGCGCTGGGCCTGAATATGGCTGATATACTGAAGATGCCGGCCGACCAGCGCACCTCACGCACCGGACAATAGCCACCACCACGCGCTGCATCCGGAAGGGGCAGGGCCAGATGGCGAACCTGTCGTTTTTCGACGCTAACTGCATGATCGGCATACGCGCTCAACGTCACGAGCGCAGCATCTACAAGCTCGAGGACTACCGGCGCGACTTCGAGTACTACGACATCGCCGGCGCAATCGTCTATCATGCCGTCGCCAAGGAATATTCCGCCGACTACGGCAACCGCCGGCTCATGCGGGAGATCGGCGACGACCCACAGCTTGCGCCGCAGTGGATTCTTCTGCCGCACCATTGCGATGAAATGGCGCCGCCACCCGAGATCGTCGGCGAGATGCTGTCACTTGGTGTCCGCACCGCGCGCATGTACCCGTCAGCCCGTGGCTTCGGCACCGACGAGTACATCATCGGTCCACTGCTGTTCGAACTCGAACGTCACCGCATTCCGCTCTTCATGGACCTCTCCGAGATCTCATTCGAAGCGCTTATCGGCCTCTGCCACAACCACCCTCTCTTGCCCGTAGTCCTCTGCGGCACCGGCTACAGTACCGACCATGACCTCGTCCCCGCTCTCGAGCAATGCCCGAACCTGCACGTGGACGCCGCTCTGCAGCAGGGGCATAACGCGTTCAAGCGTTTCGTGCCCCGCTTTGGTGCCGAGCGCATGATCTTCTCGACCCAGCTTCCCTTCCGCAGCCCCGGTGCCGCTCGCATGATGACCTGCTACGAGGACATCCCCGAAGATGCCCGCGAGTCGATCGCCGGCGGCAATATCATGCGCCTGCTCAGCAACGTCCGCGGCGCCTCCGGCCGCCCTCTACCGCAGCTCAAAGAGCCGCCCGCCCATCCCGATGACGACCCGATTGTCGCCGCAGTCCGCGCCGGCAGACCGCTCTCCGATGAGTTCATCATAGACTCCCACGGACACTTCGCTCATCCCGGAGCAATGGGCGCAGTCGGACTCGCCATGCCCGCCCAGGATGCCGACAACGCCGTCATCACCATGAACCGCCTCGGGATAGACATGTTCGCATTCAGCACCTGGAGCGGACTTGCAGAAGGTGACGCCGCAGGCAATGATGTTGCACTCGACGCCGTCGCAAAGTATCCTGACCGCCTCATGGCCTATGGCTGCTACAACAACAACTACCCGGAGATCTACGAGGCCGAACTCGAGCGCGTCTTCTACACGAACAAGGTCATCGGCATCAAGCCGTACGGCCAGTACAACCGTGCGCGCATAGACGACCCTCGCCGCGACGCCTCCTACCAGTGGGCCAATGACAATGAGAAGATCATCCTCGGTTGCGGCAGTTTCTCCAATGAAGACCAGCAGTTGACCCCGCAGATGGCGATGAAGCTGGCGGAGAAGTATCCCGGGGCGAAGTGGATCATCTCCCATGCCAGCAGCACCTATGAGATGGCGGAGGCGGTCATCGAGGCCTGCAACGCCTTCCCCAACATCTTCGCCGAGGTGTGCTATTCGATGATCACCTACGGCATCTGCGAGATGTTCTACGAGCACATCCCGCTGCCGCAGATTCTCTACGGCTCTGACGCACTGATGCGCGACCCGGCTCCGCAGCTCGGCTGGGTCGCCTGGGCGCGCATCCCCTACGAAGCCAAGCAGCGCATCCTCGGCCAGAACTTCGCCGACCTGCTCAAACTCCCGCCGGCGGCCCGCCTGCCTCGCGCATAGAAGGCCTCGCCCACCCGTGCCGGATGCCGCGTCGCCACACACAAAAAAAAGCCGACCTCGCTAGAGGCCGGCTTCTCGCTGGAGATTCACGACTAGAGGGCTGTGGGTCTCCAGAAGCGGGAAGAACTGGTGTCAGCGTCAATGTTGCTGCTCTTCAGCCACTTAGCATGGCCGTCAAAAAAGCCGATGTTAGCACCCTCGTTGTGGCGAGGGGCTATGGAGTCACAGTTCGCACCCAGAGAAGGCATTATCGAGCCCTCGCCATTCGCGGGATTCCAGTCGGCATCGCCGCCTTCGGCATCGGCCAGAACACACGTCTCGGCCACGAAGTTGAACTTCGCGTTCGCGACCCCGCAGGCATAGTAGTTGATCGCGTAGGTGACGTTCTGGAAGTTCTGATCCCCTGACCAGGCATCGCTTACGGATGGGCAGTTCCATATCTGAGTGTTCTTGAGGTACGGGTATATGGAAATCACCCAGGGCATAAGACCCACGGTACAGGTGTCACCGGCTGGTGCCACCCAACTCACGGCACCAACTGCCGTCTGCGGCATCATCTCGTCATAGTCCTGGCTGTACATCTTCAGGGCCAGGGTAATCTCCTTGACATTGCTGAGGCAGGAAGTCTGCCGGGCCTTTTCTCTGGCCCGCGCAAACACCGGGAAAAGAATGGCGGCCAGTATCGCTATAATGGCAATGACCACCAACAACTCAATCAACGTAAAGCCTCGCCTTTTCATCTCAACTCATCCTCCTCATGCTTGTTTTGTACGGCCTGACTTCTATTGTATCACTCTCGCGGCCCGCGTCAATACTAGTTTCCGCAAAGGGAAACGCCGGCCCTCCGCAGAAGACTCCCTTGCACAGGGCCTCAATGTACCCATAATCCAGCCGCACGAGGAGAGATAGCATTGAAAATCGGTATCAGGAATGGATCACTCGCAATGACGCCGCTGCCTGCCATCGAGGCGGCTGCAAAGCTCGGATTCGCATCCGTCGAACTCGACATCCCGGCCGACTACGCAGACAGCATCATCTGGCAGTCTGATGGCCGGAGGCAACTCAGTGAGGCCGCCACGGCCACTGGTTGCGAGATTGCCTCGCTGTGCATCGGGGGATTGTGGCAGATCAGTCCGGCCAGCCCGGACCCTAATATCCGCGCCGAAGCCGCAGAGGTGATATCCGCATCCGCCGCCATCGCTGCTGAACTCGGTGCCAAGTGGATACTGCTTCCAGTCACGCCCGGCAGCGAAGACCAGGACCACGAGGAGGGCGTCGCTCGCTGGATCGAAGAGATCAGCAACGTCGCAGCAGTCGCTCAGGATCTCGGGGTTCGCTACTGTCTGGAGAACGTCGGGCGGGGCGGTGGCAAGTCGGCTTCCGACCTCTTGCGATTAATTCAGGGAATAAACTCCCCCGCCGTGAGCGTCTATTATGATATCGGTAATGCGCTGGCGTTCGGCAATGATGCAGTCACGGAAATCAACGAACTGGCCGATGTCCTCGACATCGTTCACGTCAAGGACAGTGACGGGGCGCTCCTCGGCCAGGGCGGCGTGCCGATCGCGGACGACATCAAAGCACTCGCCGACGTCGGCTACGACGGCTATCTGATTCTCGAAACCGGACCCACAGATGACCCGATGATCGCCGGCGCATACAACCGCGGCTATCTCCAGAGCGTTCTGGACAACACCAAGCAGGAGGAATGACCATGAAGACAGGCATTTGGCGGTACAGCCTCATAGCGGCGACAGTTCTGCTGACAGTAGCAATCTGCGCCACTACACTCGCCCAGCAGGACGATCGCGCCGGCGACGGAGAGAGGAGGGTGAGGGGACCCGAGGGCGAGCGTCAGGGCCAGCGCCCCGACGGACAACGCGCCATGATGCGCATGATGTCGCCACCCGCGCCCGTCATGATCGTCGAGAAGCCTTACCTCTACATTCTCGCTGGCAACGTCCTTTACCAGATCGACTCCGAAACGCTCGAGCAGATCAATGCGATCTATCTCGTGCCCCCACCACGACCCGAGGGTATGCGCCAGCGGGGCGGCAGACCCAGGCAGGACAACAACTAGCAGGACGCAGGCTCAGCAGACCGAACACTGCTCACGTCGGTATGTCAGGGAAATCCCGCAGCGGCGTGCGACCCGTCAGCCAGAAGCGGTCGTACGCCGCCGGATTCTCCTGCCTCATCCCCGCTATCTCAGCCGCGAAGTCTTCTTCCGTTTTCTTGAAAAGCGTGTGCTGAGACTTCTGCGTCGCGCGACTCTCCAGGTGCTTATGCGCATAGCCGGTGATGTCGTAGAGCAAGTCCGGCTCCCGATCCGCGACACCCTTGTAGTAGAAGAAGTGCAGCGTGTCCCACGGCTCGCCCAGTTCTGCACACACCGGCTCCCCGGCTTGCCCCACCGCCTCCAGCACTATCGCATTCGCCGAAATGTGGTCCCGGTTGCGATCGTGGAGCCCGTGGTTGAATACCGCATCCGGCCGTATCCGCCGAACGAGTTCAATCGTCTCCTTGAAGGTGGCGGTATCATTGACCAGTCCCGCATCCGGCCGGTCGAACCGGTATCGCTCCTTCACCCCCAGCACCCGGTCGCTCGCCTCACCCTCCGCATGCCGCATCTCGACTATATTGTCTTTCATCCACGGCTCCGGGTAGCCATCCCGGCCATCGGTGAATATCGCGACATAGACCTCGACCCCCATCCCCGCGAGTTTCGCCATCGTCCCGGCCATTGTCTGTTCGTCATCCGGATGCGCGCCGAATACCAGGATCCGTTTGTAGTTCATCGCCACATTTTCCTATTCACTCAACACATAAACCAGGGCATCCCCGGCGGCGAGTGTGACCTCGATCTTCTCGCCGCCGACAAGCTGTTCGGCGACAAGCAGCTTGCCGCTGTAGAACTCCCGCACTTGCTTGTACCCTTGCGGCATCGCCAAGCTATACTGTTTCTCCTGGCTGGTCAGGTTCATCACAGTCACGAGGAGTGTGCCCTCGTGCTTCCTCGCACCAAGCCAGTCAACCTCTGCGGCCACGCCCTCGAGCGCCACGAAATCGCCATTGAGGAACACGTCCTCATATTCCGCTGCCACCCGTGAAACCTCGGCGCTTGCCTGCCACGAACGCCCCCCTACAGGCATCCGGTCATATATCAGAAGGCCGCCCGTGCTGTCAAAGAGCCGCCGCAACAACACTGCCCTTGTCAGCGGGCGCAGCAGGTTGTCACTGTTGCGGTCATAGGGGCTCATGATCTGCCCACACACCAGCGGAATCCCGTTCAGCGCTTTCACTGTCGCACGGACAGTCTCGTAGTTCCGCCCATATCCGCAGGCGGCATAGTCAACTGCCTCGAGCTCACCTATGAGCTTCCAGTCAACTCCGTATCGCCATTTCGTATCCTCCGACTGATAGCCGCTATAGACCGAGAAACGCGCCGGCGGCTCCGCGCCATGGCTCGTGTCCTTGAACTTCCGCGCCAGTTGCGCCATGCGCAGGTTCATAAACCCCGTCCACTTCGCCAGGTGTTCCTCATCTATGGTCTGCGGCGACAGCGCGACATCATCCCCGATACCCGCATATTCACGGAACGCCGCCAGGCAGCGCGGGCAGAAACACGACAGGTAGCCCGTCATCACACCCGACTCAAAGTCCCAGTCCACATAGTCGCAACGGCTAGCGGCGATCTTCCCCAGCAGGTTCGCATCTATGTACGGGTAGGCCTCATTCAGCACCGCCGAGGTGCACGCAAACTGCTCGCTCACATTTCCATCTTTGTCTATCAGCGCCCTATCGGGGTTCTCCGCCAGCCATGGCTCCATGTTGATGCTCCATGAGGCGAAGTTGATGCCCATCACATTGTCAATGCCCAGTGCATCCCCGAGCTCACTCGTCTCCAGGTCGCCGGATACCATACTGTTGAATCCCGCTGCCCCCATCGTTTCCAGCGTCGCAGCTTTCATCTCTCGCTTGTTCATCTACCCGCAGAAGCTTCCCCACAACTGCCACACCAGCTTCTGCGGCTGCTTGCCCTCAGGCTTCGGCAGGATGCGTATCGCCAGGGGTCGCATCACCTCGACGATGTTGCCATCCAGCGCCTCCATCCCATAGTAGAGCCGGTACGCGCGGTCCTCAGGTTCCCCCGCCGCCTCGTCATACCTCACGAACACATTGACGAGCTCCAGTATTCGCACCTTGTCCCGGTACCGGATTGCCTTGTCCGCCACAACCGTGTAGTGCCGGTACTTCACCCCTTCGTACTCCACTTCCCCCTCTTCCTCGATCGTGAAGTGAGGCTGTGTCTCGACCACCCCGTAGTAGCTCGTGACGCCGACAAGCTCGAGTTCAGCGGGTAGCGCGAAATGGCAGCGGTAGCCCTCCAGATTATGCCCCGGCAGGCCGCGCGCCGCTACCGTCAAGTGCTGATCCGTCCCCCGGCATACATAGAAGGCCGGCTGCGAGTTGGGGAATATGCGCGTGTCCTCCCACAGCACCGTCAGCCGCATCCGCGACGCCGCGTCCACATTTCCAATCAGCTTGCGTCCGGCTTCACCCTCCTGCGCCGGTGCGACTGCCCATTGCGTCGCATCAACCTTCGCCCCGGAGAAATCCTCCAACTCATCCGGTGCCAGTCGCCACTGACCTCTCTCCGTCACCCTCATTCCGCCGGCCTCGATCGCTAGATCCGCGACACCCTTTTCCAGCGCCAGGCCGAAGGCATTGACCCCTTTTTGCAGGAACGCCTTGATGACATCATCCCGCTTGCTTGACTCCCCGGCCGCTATCTGCGCTCCGTTGAGATACAACCGGTACGGCCCTCCGCTCTCGATACGCACCTGTGCCACAGATGACTTCACGCTGCGCGGGTACGCCGGCGAGAGAAGCAGGGGACGCAAGCTCACCGCATCCAACACGCCATGGCTCAACCTGGTCTCGCCCTCGCGTGACACGACGATCGAGCTCGCCGTAGGCACGTTGTTCTGGCAGAAAGCCCAGCTACCGGCTGTGCCTGCTTTGTCTGCAAGCCGCCAGAACATATAGTGCCCCGACTCGCTGCTGTCAGTTGTTACTTCCGCCGACAGTTCATTGTCCCCTAACTGGAGTCTCTCCGGCAGCTTCACGACCACATTCGCGCCTGCCTCCAGAAACTCCATCCGCGCGAAAGCCGCCGCATCATGGAAACCCATCCCGCACAGATTCCAACTGCTCGTCTCCTTCTGCGCCGGCAGGATACGCCCGACGATCACCCGCCAACTGTCCCCCGCGCTCGGCGGTTCTACACCCAAGCTCTCAAAGCTCACTTTCACCTCGGCCGTCCAGTACCCCTCATCTGTTCTGCAGACTGCCTCGGCATCTGTGTTGAACTCCACCGCCCGGTTCCCCCACAGGTTCTCGCCCGTCATGCGGCTGTCCGCAACCGTACCCAGCGCATTGAGGAAGATGTCAAAGGTGCGCTGCTCCTCACCGCCCGGATCCGCCAGCAGTAGGACACAGTCATCATGCCACACATTGCCATCCCGCTCTATCACGTTCTTCTTGAATTCATGCAACTGCTGGCGCGCCTCTTCCAGCACCCACTGTTCGCCGCGGAAGAACCAGTAGAGATTCTCCTCGTCATAGCAGAAGCGCATCTCCGACTGCTGCTCGGCGCGCCGAAAGCTGCCCACGGTCACGAACTCCGTCAGCGCCGGCGCTCGCCCCCAGCATACCTCATCCATCCGCCCGTCGAGCACAGGCGGCTGCTCCGCCCGCCCGACACCAAAGCGTGGCTCACCCGTCAGCCGCACCTCATAGGCGTTGTCCAGCTCCTCCGCCGTCGGGTCCGGCTCAGTCGTTATCACCACGGCATCCACGACCGCAGCCTTCTTCGGCTCTTTCGGTCCGTAGTACGCCAGGTTGAAAGCGTTGCCCACCATCGCAGCACTGAACGGCTTGTCGCTCACCCATTGCCAGGTATTCGCCAACTCTCCCTGCATCCGATTGAGCCGCTGCGAGCCGCTGACCCCGGAGCTCATTACCGAGAAGTACCCCTCAGGCTCCGGCATCTTCACCCGGAGATACACATGAATCGGCCTGCTGGTTCGCGGACACGGTATCCCCTTCAGCAGGAAGTAACGCGCGTCGGTCACTGCATCGCCGCCTGACCTCCCCGCGCCCTGGATGATCTTGTCCGGATGCGCGGAGAACTCCTCGGCCTCGAAACGAAGTGGCGCAACTGCACGGTCCCACGTTTGCGGCGCCTCTTCGGCATAGGCCCGCAGCGACTTCACCTGCAGCCGCATCTTCCCAACCTCTCGCGTCAGCAGGCACACATTCACTGTGGCATTGTCGAGTCCCAGCGGCTTGGTCAGAGTGGTCTCTTGCCACTGATCGGTGAGCTTGACGGTATGCGGACTGTAGAGCCAACCGTTGCTCGAGAGCGCAATCAACCAGACATCTCCTTGTCCACGTACCTCGGCCACAAAAGTACACAGGCGACCGGCCGGCAGACCGGCGATGCGATTGGCGCAGGCTCCTTCCAGCGGTCGCTTGCCCGGCGTCTCCACACTCAGCACCTGTGTTCCATCAAGCTCTTGCATCTTCAGCGTCGTCTCCGCATCTTTGCTGTGATAGGGCGCGAAGCCGGCATTGGCGGCGTTGAAATCCGCCTGCCAGATTGCGTCTTGCGCCGCCAGCTGACTGCCTGCCAAGACCAATACCGCTACGACGATCTCCCAGCGCCATGCCTTCATGTCGTCTGCTCCCCTGCTTCAGCGTTTCAGTTTGTCTTCTCCACATTTCGGCACAAACGAGTTGATTCCTACAACCATCCCTGCCAAATATCCCTGTCCGCTGGTCCGACCATTGACACACTTCGGCCCGCCGGTATCTCCAGCGGGCCGCTTCTCTTCCATCAATTGTGCCGGCCGGCTACACACTTACAGCGTCGTCTCCGCATCCCACAACCGCCGTAGCAGATGATGGTCAGGAATGAATTCCTCCTAAATGATACCGAAGAAGCTTACCTGACTGCTCTGCTGGCCTTGCATGTCATGCTACTGCTGAGCATAGGCTCACTAGCTCAGACTATTGTACCCACGGTCCCCTCAGCTCTGGCAAGGGGAGAAGGCCGCAACTCGCACGGTCCCTAACCGCTATTTAAGCTCGAGCCTACCGTTAAAGCTCCCGGCGTAAGCTGTCTTGGAAAACCACTTGGCATGGCCATCCGCGAACACGGAGTTTTGGCCCTCGTTGTGTTTGAAGGCTCCCTGAGGATGCCAATCACGAGCCAGCCAGTCCTGGTAAGCATATACGTTTGGATATACATTGCTCATTTCGGTAAGGGCGACTATACCAGATGGATCACGGGCACCATAATAGTCAAAGAGCTCGTCGCCGTAACACCACCCGTACATGTAGTAAATGTTAATAAAATACGCACTGGTAAAAGATACCGTGGTGCCGGGATATGCATATACTGGTGTCGGCTTCATGCTCGGGCACGCATACATTTGCACATTCTTGACGTATGGCAGCCACAAACAGTGCGTACTCACGCCCCCATGTGACACGCCGTCGTCATATCCAGCTATCTCGACCTTGTAGTACGCCGGATGACATTCATCATAGTCCTGAGCATACATCAGCAAGGCAATGCCATGCTCTTTGATGTTAGCAAGGCAATTGGTCTGCCTTGCTTTCTCACGTGCGCGGGCGAATACGGGAAAGAGTATCGCCGCGAGGCTTCTGCTATCATTGTAACAGCCCCTTGTGCCGGGATATACTTAGCAACAAGGGGGCGAAACAAAAATGAGCAAGAAGAACCGACGGTTCGTGAGTTTGGCTGAGGCCCTGGATGGGTCTCAGGTCCTGGCGAGAGGC
>JAUWOG010000641.1 GCA_030612305.1 Armatimonadota bacterium
CATCTATCACGGCAAGCAAAGTCGAGTGGCATGGACCAAAGAAGCGCTGATGCCATACGTCGCGCGGGTGGATGAGGAAGGCAAGCCGCAGGAGTGGCTGTTCGATAGCTTCCTGTTCATCGAGTTCGCGACCGACAGCGGCGCATGGTTGCACGCTTACCGCAAGGACGAAGGCCAGGTGACGGCGGCGGACTGGGTGTGGCTGGCCGACTGCTGGTTCCGCGAGAAAACCGGCCTCATCGGGATGGAACAGGCAGTGGCAGAGGCAGGCCGCATCCTCGGCGAACCCGACCACACAGTTAACATCGTCATCACGATGCCGAAGGCGATGCAGCAGATGACGGAGTTCGGGCCGCTTGCAGGGCAGGATGAGGTCCTGGATTTCAGCAAGCCCGAGGACCAGCACACGGCGATGGCATGGTACATCGAGCGGGTGCTGAGGCAGTGGCAGGAGCATGAGTACAAGCACCTGAAACTAGCCGGATTCTACTGGCTGGCGGAGAGCATCCAGCCGGATGACCATGCGCTGGTGAAGTGGGCGGCGGAGTACCTGCACGAGCGCGGCTGGAAGCTGTACTGGATTCCGTACTATGGGGCCAATGGTGTGGGTGATTGGCGGGAGCTGGGCATAGATGCGGTGATGCTGCAGCCGAACTACTTCTTCGGTGAGGAGATCCCGCTGGAGCGATTGCTGGGGGCGGCGAAACGGGCGGATTGGGCCGGAACGGGCATCGAGATAGAATTCGACGGGCGCGCGCTGAGCTCGGAGAGTTTCAGGCAGCGCTTCTATGCGTACCTGGATGCGGGGGTCAAGTATGGCTGGATGAAGGGGGCGCTGCTGGGCTACTATGAGGGCGGCTCGGCGATCAAGCTGTTCGCCGAATCCCCGGGCGTCGGCAGGGAGCTCTATGAGGCCCTCTGTCGCTTCGTCAAGGGCACGTATGAGCCATCGGGGACCGTGGGCCTCGCGGACCTGAACTTCGTGTCGCGCGACAACAGCAAGAACCTGGCGCTGGCGGTAAAAGGCGCGAAGATACATGGCGGCATACGACGCGATGGCGAGCCGGAACTGGCGCCCGAGAAGATCATAGATGGGGATATCAGCTTCTACGGCGGGATGAGCGGGTTCGGCTATTTCGCGTGGCCGGGGTCATTCACCATCGAGCTGGCCGAGGTCGCGACCGTCGCCCGCACGCAGACGATGCTGCATGACCTCGCCCAGCAGGCGTTTCAGTATCGTATCGAGACCTCGGCGGACAACGAGAACTGGGAAGTCGCAGTGGATAAGAGTGAGGGCGAATGGCGGGGCTGGCAAGTGGATGAGTTCGCTCCTCGGAAGGCGAAGTACGTGCGGTTTAGCGGGCTGCATAACTCGCTGAATGAGCTGTTCCAGGTCGTTGAGTTTGAGGTGTATGCGAGCCATGAGTAGGTGGGGGTGGGCGCATCCTACAACGGCGGACGACAAAGGCAAAGGCCCCTCACCCCCGGCCCCTCTCCCGGGGGGAGAGGGGAGTAGGCGAAGGGAATAGACTCGGTGTCTGGACAAAGGCACAAAGAGGGAAGTGTGACGGCAAAGGCGGAGGGCATGGGGATGTCAGGGCTTCGGGGCCTGGGTCTCCAGCTTCTTCAGCAGGCCGCTTTCGCGCTGCGAGTCGTCCCCTCCGTAGAACCATGAGATGGGTAAGACCTTGAGCCTGTTTGCCCCCGCGTTGATGACCTCGCCAGTGACCGAATCATGGACCGAGTAAGTGTGGGAAATCAGGACGCGGTCCTCGGCGACAAAGGCAGATGGGTATGACCAACGGCCGTATCCCTCCGGCAGAGGCACGATGTAGTCGGCATCGTTCTCCTGCGCCGGGGTCTGGGCGTGGATGCCGTAAGCGCCCTCGGGTCGGACGCGGTAGATGGGGCCGGGCTCGACATGGGTCTGCTCGTGGAGTGACTCGACATTGTAGAAATGCTCCCAGAGGCCGCCGCCGTTCCTGCTGATGGCGGAGGAGAGGCGCGTGCGGATGAGGCCGCGTCGTATCTCGGCCTCGCTCTGCTGAGTCCAGATGACGAGGAGATGGCCGGTGTCGGGGAACTTGCGTAGCTGACCGGGGGCCTGCGTGCCGGCGAGCTGCGTCGGCTCGAGGCGGGACCAGGTGTCGCCCTCGTCGTCAGAAAATGCCTGGAAGAGGCGGCCCAGGCCGGTGCGGACGATCATCATGAGGTTCCCCGGCGTGACCTCGACTACGGCGGGTTCGGGTGCGCCCTCGGCCGGACCGGCTAACTCCCTGAGGATGAAGAGCTCGCCGTCGCTGTTCGGCTGCCAGG
>JAUWOG010000100.1 GCA_030612305.1 Armatimonadota bacterium
GTCCATCGGGGAAATCCCGCCTGTGCCCGCCTGCGCATTGTCGCGGGCATGCAGCGCCTCGACCATCAGCGAGAGCCCTTTGGCCTGCACGGTAACCAACCGCTGGAAGTAACTCTCGAGCGCCTTGTAGCGATCCATCAACTGGCCGTCGCCGGTGTGGTCCACCAGCGTCGTGGTGAAAGCGTCCATAGCGCCGTTACCGATGCCGGGCGTCGAGCCCATAATGCCGGCATGGAGGTCATACATCTGCTGGTCAATGTTGGCCTTCTCGGTCTTCAGGATGTTATCCGTCGTATCCTGCGACGCGGCCTTACCGGCCGGCGTCCCGATCTTGTCGGCTGTGAACACGCCCTTCATGTTGTCATAGGTGTTGTTGATGATGTTCTGCGGCTCAGCTATGAGGAACTGCTGCTCGATGTTCTTGATTTCGTCCGTGCTGATCTGGATCAGCTTCAAGATCGCCTCCAGTTCCTGCTCGATCACTGCAAGCTCGGCAATCACCTGATCCAACTTCTGGTTCATCTGATTGACGGCGTCAACGAACTCCTGGTCGGAGTCGTCGCCCCCGACAAACGACAGCAGCCAGCCGGCACTCTCCCCACTGATGTAGGCGATTATGCCGGCGCCGATTTGCTCGATGATCCATGAGGCGGGGCCGAAGCCGGCACCACCGAGCGGCCCCGGCTGCGGCCCGGGCGCGCCGCCACCACCATGGCAGCCGACGCCTATCACTGTTGCCAACATCGCCACAACCAGAACCCACGCGACTGCTGCGTATGCTCTCCGCCTTCTCCGACTGTAATGCTGTTCCATTGTCCTTCATCCTCCTTAGTAGTATTGCGATACCAGCGCGCTACGGATGCTCAACCATACAGCACGTCACCTGCCGCCAACGCTTGCGCGGCAGCCCATTGCAGTCCATAGTTCGCCGCCGATTGGGCATCTCCTGCAACAGGTATTGAGCTCCATGATGGCGAAGGGGGGAGCACAAGTGGAATAGCGATGGGAGGCAGTGATGATGCGATATGTGATGGTGCTCCTCGGATTAGTGATGATGGCAGCGGCTGGTTATGCGGCCGGGCATTCGCCGGTTGATATCGAGGGCCTGCCCGCGCTGGTCGAAGCCAAGCTGGCGGTGGCGACCGACAAGGAAGCCGACCCCTTCATGGACTGGTGCTACCGCCTGAGTATGACCGCCGACCAGTTGCGGCTCATGCGCCTCCGCGGGGAAGAGACCGAGCGGATGCAGAAGCGGCTGGCGAGGCTGATGGGCGAAGGCTTTGACCTGGTCGAGAGCAGCGAGGTTCCCGGGCGCAAGCTGCTGATACTGGCGAACATGCTCCAGACGCGGCTGGAGATCGCCGGTGCAAGCGGGACGCCACAGGGCGACGAGTGTGAGACCATACTGAAGGCCGCGCGGGAGATACTGTCGGGGCTGACGGCGGAGGAGTTGTGCCCGGCTGAGATAGTCGAGGCTGAGACGGCGGAGTTCTCCGGCGCAGAGCTCGTGGATGATGAGACGGCGAGCGGCGGGAAGACGCTGGAGATAACCAGCCGCGATGCGCAGATACTGTTCCGCCTCCAACTCCCGGCCGGCAAGAGCCAGGTCCGTTTCTCGGCGAAGGGTTCGGGCACATCGGCGGATTCGTTCTTCGTCCAGATTGACGGCGGGGAGACGCAGGGGCTCGGCCTGAGGCATGACAAGTTCGGCAATAGCGCCAGCTATACGGTTCAGGGCGATGCTGCCGGCGAGCACGAGATACTGATCACGATGCGCGAGAACCCGCCGATGTGGCTGGATTACATGGCCTATGACAGCAGTGTGGGTGCGGTGAATGACAGAGCGGCGCCGTCGCTGGCGCGGGCGTACCTCATCCTGCGGGGAGCGCAGCAAGGACCGGAAGCGCAGGAGGCCGCCGCGAAGAGCCTCCTCGCAGCATACACCGCCACGGTAACCACGCACGGTTGGCACCACTACGAAACCGGGGAGCCGTTCTGGTACTGGCAGACCCAGCGACTGCTGGCGGCTCTGTTCGAGGACCTGCCGGAGTTGCCGGCGCGGACCCGCTTCCGGGAACTCGCCTTTACTGCGGTGACGCAGGCGTACTACCTGGGCCGCGAACTACCCAAGGACGATGCGGCTGCGGCGTGGGACAAGGTGCTGGCGCTCTCGGAGATGGGTGAAGCGATGCCGCTGGATGAGATAGTGGCGGCGAATCTGGCCGCGACGGATACTTCACTCCGATGCCAGGCGGCTCTGTACCGGTTCCTCAGGCTGCGCGCGGACGAGGATGCGGACTTCATGGACGAGATGCTCGGCGATTTCCGGCCCGGTGTGTTCTACGACCAGCAGCGCCTCGCCCAGATGTGGGAGCGCAATACCACCGATGAGTTCTATGTGAGCAAATGGCAGGAGCGTGTGGAGGGCGCTGATGAGCTGATGGACCAGACGCCACCCACCTGGCAGCCGGCCTCGAGCCTCTCGAACCGCACAGATGTCTATGAGGTGCCTGAGTACCAGCTGGCGGGGAGTCTCAATCGCATCATCTCGCTCTACATGATGACGGGGATGGAGAAGTACGCGCCTAAGGCGGCCGAGGTGTGGCTGGACGGAACCGTGCGGCAGTGGGAAGTCCATGCCGCATACAGATGCTACTATCCCTCCAGCACGCCCTGGGACCAGCAGTACAACACACTGACTGTGGTCGAGCGCTTCGACGTGATGGAGCCGCTGATGTCGCGAGACGACAAGCGCCGCGTCTTCTGGCATGTGCGGGAGATGACGCGCGAACTCACAGTAGCGCTGGCCTACCTCCCGTTTGACAAGCCGCAGCACAACGGGCACTGTCGCTATTGCGGAGGCGTCGGCCTGGCCGGCAGCTACTGGGCTGCCATTCCGGACGCCGCATTCTGGCGCAAACTCGCTGCCCGCTACCGGCCTCACATCCACCGCGGCATTCTCGGCGACGGCGGCTGGCTGGAAGTCACCACCGCCTATCACATGTTCGCCGCCAAGCCCATGGTCATGTACTACATGGCCGCCAAGAAGCTCCAGGGCGAGGATTTCATCACCGAACAGCTCGAAGGCAACCGCATCGGAGACATGCTCGACTGGATGGTGAAGGTGGTCACACCCAACGGCGGCATGCCGCGCTTCAACGATGGTGGCCAGTCCGACGCCGGTGCCGGGTACTACCGGCTCCACCAGCTTGCCCGTATCTTGGGCAACGAGGAGTATGCCTTCGCCACGCGTAATACGAACACACCAGTGGCTATAGCAGACTATCCTGGCTACACGCCGAAGCGGCCGGATTTCACCAGCGTACTCCTGCCCGACAGCGGCATAGCGGTGATGCGGGATAGCTGGGAGGAAGACGCCTACTACGCGGCCCTGGACTTCGGCCCTCACGGCGGCGGCCACGGGCACTGCGACAAGGGCAACTTCGTGCTCTATGCCGACGGCGAGGCCTGGATCATCGATTCGCGGTATGGCTGGAAGAAGGCGGAGGATCACAACACAATCGTGGTTGACGGAGGCAATCAACAGCAGGGCCGCGGCACGCTGATAGAATGGGAGACCGATGATGACCACGATGCGGTGGCGGTCTATCACGACCTCTACCCGGCGGTGAGGCACTATCGGTCCATGTACCACGAGCGCGGCGGGCCGTTTGTAGTCGTTGATCGCCTCGTCCCGAATGACGAAGCCGACCATACCTACGCATCGCGGCTCTACGTGCTGGGAGAGACTGTGCGTGACGGCGATTGCTATGTCGCCGCCCGCGCAGCCAAGGGCATCGCGGTGCGGATTGGCGGCGATGGCTGGAACGTCGGCGAGGTGGCGGACGCCGAGTTCAGCTACCGCTCCGACTGTCGCGTAGCGGATAGATTCCCCGTGTACGTCGTGAAATGGGAAGCTGAGGGTGCCGGTGAGCAGTGGCTGGCAACGGTGCTGGTGCCGTACCTCGGGGAAAAGCCGGACCTGGGCGAGGTGACACTACGGCCGCAGGGGTCAGAGTGCGCGGTCAGCTTCACACTCAACGGCGCGCCAACTACTTGCCTCGTACCAATGCCGCCCGCGAAGGACGGCTAGCATAATTCGTGAACGCGTCGCTCACCCTTCCCCGCGTGGGCACCCACGCCGAAGGTGTGGGTCCGGCTTCCCCGCGTAGGTCGGGCTTCCAGCCCGACTCCGTTCGCATGAGAGCTGACCAACGCCATCAGTCATCGGCGCCAGCTTGTGACTTCTGCTCGCAGAGCCACTCGCCGTAGGCACAGCAGGCGAGAATCAGCAACTGAATGAACGCATACAGAAAGACCGCGACGGCGAGACTGGCTATCCCGTAGGCTGTAAGCACAATCCCAAGGGAGAAATCTTCTGAGCCGGAGCTGCTTGTAACGGCGACCGCCGCGATGGCGAACGCGGAGCCGACTATGTAAACGAATACCAGATAGTGCATGTGGCGATACAGGTTATTTGCAGCTTGAAAAAACCTCTCACGATACGACTTTTTCCCCTCGAATCCCCGTAGCCCCATCTCATCCACTCCATTCCCCCGAAAATACCCATAGCCAATGCCACAGGAGCTACACGCTATTATAGCAGATGCGACAGACGCCTTGCTCAAGAATTGGCAAAAGAACGCACAAGTTGTATGATACGACACAGTAACGGCATTTCCACTGATACAGTAGAGGTGTAGCGCCAATGTCGCAGACAAATACCGAAGACCTGGTCAGAGAGATACGACGACTGAGAGACGAGAAGAACGCGGTGATCCTGGGCCACAACTACCAGATCCCGGAGGTCCAGGACATCGCCGACTACCTCGGCGACTCGCTGGAACTCTCGCGCAAGGCTGCCGACACCGACGCCGAAATCATCGTCTTCTGTGGCGTCCATTTCATGGCTGAGACGGCCAAGCTGCTTTCACCGGACAAGACCGTACTGCTGCCAGATGCAAGCGCCGGCTGTCCGATGGCGGATATGGTCACCCCGGAGACGCTCGAGGAGGTCAAGCAGCAGCACCCCGGTGTCCCGGTTGTCGCCTACGTGAACACTTCTGCGGCGACCAAGGCGGCCAGCGACATCTGCTGCACCTCGGCCAACGCGGTGCAGATAGTCGAGAGCCTGGATGCGGAGGAAGTCATCTTCGTGCCGGACCGTCACCTCGGAGGCTGGGTGCAGGAGCAGACCGACAAGAAGATTATTCTCTGGGACGGCTACTGCGCCACGCACGTGCGCATCTCGCCCGAGACGAGCGGGGACGCCAGGGACAAGCACCCCGACGCAGTGGTGATAGTGCATCCGGAGACACCTGCTGAGGTGCGCCGGCATGCGGACGCGGTGCTCTCAACCGGCGGCATGGTGCGCTATGCCCGCGAAACTGAGGCAAAAGACGTAGTTGTCGGCACCGAGTACGACATGGCCTACCGCCTCCAAAAGGAGAACCCGGACAAGACCTTCCACACAATACGCGGCGCGGTCTGCCCCAACATGAAGAAGATAACGCTACCCAAGGTCGCCGAGGCATTACGCAAGATGCAGTACCGGATTGAGATAGACCCGGAAATCGCCGACAGAGCCCGCACGACAGTAGAGCGGATGCTCGCTGCCAGCACCTAGCCGCCGCACCAATGCTCCTCCCAATAGCCGCAAACTACAACTGGAGAGGACATGGCATCATGACTGCTTTCAGCGCAAGGCACCTCATGCTGGCACTCGTGGCAGTAGGCGTCGGGATGGTGCATGTGACGACGACTGCCGCGCAGGATGCGATTGATCCCGAAGCCCTGGTCTATCCAGAGGGCAAGCGCTTCCCGCTGGTGCTCTACTCGATCCATACACCTGAAGAGATGGCGGAGGCCGGCGAGGCCGGCTGGATTGTCGGTCACACGTACAATTTCAAGCCGGAGTACCTCGACATAGCCGACGATGCCGGCTGGCTGGCCGTCGCTCATCTGCGCGGCAAGGCGAAGGTGGAAGTCCCCCCGGAGCAGGCGGAAACTGATGCCACCGCCGCGACCGGCCAGGCCGCCAATACGGAGGAGGCCGGCGGCACGGCCAATCCCGTCAAGCCCGAAGAGAGGCCCATGACCGAGCAGGAAGCCGCCGCCGAAATTGCGCCCCTTGCCGCTCATCAGAACCTGGCATGGTGGGATCTGCCGGAGGAGCAGCGCTGGTGGCGCCCCGATGAATACGACCTCGTGAAGAACCTCAGCGCCTGGACGCGCAAGTATGATCCCCGCCGGCGGCCCAACTACATGTACCTGCCCGGTCACTACACCGCCGAAGGTGTCGCCAAATATGTCGAATACCTCGACATCATCGGAGCCGGCACCTACACGGAATACTCACACCAGCCGCGTGCATGGGTCCGCTGGCGGCAGGAGCAAACCATCGAGGGCATCGAGCTGGCCGGATATGAGCTCGGCCCGGATTACAGGAGCGGTCAGAAGACACCCATCGGCATCCCGATGCTGTTCTGCGACCCGCTGCAGATGGGGGTCATGATCCCCGCCGAGGCCTACCACGACTTCTGGTCATGTATTGCCTCCGGCGCGAAGGGCATCTTCGTCTTCTCCTACTGGCACCAGCGCGACGTGCCTACTCTGAAGAAGACATGGGAACTGGGCTACAAACGCGCCGCAGCCAATCTCATGGCCGCCGGCGACCTCAACCAGGCCATCCTCTTCGGCGAAGATGTCAAGCTTGAAGTCGAGATAACCAAAGGTGCCCCTCACACACCGACCTTCCGGCCCTACGGCGTCGAGGAGGACATCAGCCTCCCGTCAGTCAACGTCCTCGCCACGGCCTACGAGGGCACACTGTACATAGTCGCCGTCAGTTCCCAGGAGCGGCCCGTAACCGCGAAGATAAGCGGCCTTCCCGAAGGCATCGGCGAGCTTGAGGTGCTCTTCGAGGACCGCCCCGAGGACAAGGGCGGGAACAAAGTCGCAGTCACCGCCGGCACCTTCGAGGACGCTTTCCCCTGGCTCTCCGTGCATCTGTACAAGGCACCAATGCCATAGCAGACAAGCCATCTGTTCGACTGGCGGTGAAGCATGGATACGGCCGAACCGATCTGGACATGCGCTCAACTATGTGTGACTCTCGCTCTTGGCCTCCTGCTCTTCGTCGGCGCGGTGAGAATTGTCATGGGGATCTATCGTCGCAAGCGCATGGACAACCTGTTGGCGGAACTCCACGGCGAAAGCCTGCTCCAATCGGAGCCGGCAGCGCACTATTTCGGGCAGAAGTCGGTGGAGTGGCCACGGCCACGAGGGCCCGGAGCGCTGATTCTTACATCCACGCGCTTGCGCTTTCGGCTTTGGTCGCCGGTCGAGGACCTCGAAATCCCCATCTCCGCCATAACTGGAATGGCTGCGCCCGTGACAGCTCGTAGTGTGCCCAGGCCACGGCGAGCGCTCTACGTGACCTTCAATAGCCAGCAGGGCGAAGAGGACGCAGCGACGTGGCTGGTGAAGGACCTCCCAGCCTGGCAGGAAGCGTTGGTCCAGGCAACCGGCGGGGCGGTGGAACGCCTGCGCGGAGTGGATGTCGGGTGGTGGGAACCCCCCAAGCCCTGAGGCAGCCATAGCCAAGCTGCACACGAGAGCCCCGCCGGCTGAAACGCTGCGGGGTTCAACACTC
>JAUWOG010000463.1 GCA_030612305.1 Armatimonadota bacterium
TAGAGCCGCGTGTAGCGCTCCTTGAAGAACTCCCGCCACATCGGTATGCGGATGAAGTGATTCTCCTGCGTCCCCCAGTCGTCGGTCATGGCGAAGCCGTGGATGCGCCCGCGGAAGCGCTTGCCGATCTCCCGCGCCACCCCGATCGGGAACTCGATGACGCGCTCGGCCAGCTCGTGTACCATCGCCGGCTCTTCGTACATGGCGATGAACAGCTTGTCCATCCCGTAGAGGTAGTGCATGCGCTCGAAGAGCGTGAAGCCGACGCCGACCAGCACGTACTTGTCTCCAGCCGCAGCGAGTTGCTCTTCGATGGCGCTGTAACGGTACGGGTCGGTCGCGTCGGGCCAGTTGATCTCATCGAGGCGGTCCAGACTGCCGAGCGGGTGGCCTCTGGGCTGCCCCATATTGACTATGCCGCTCTCGGGGTCCGGCTTGTGCCACAGACAGCCCCATTCATCTACATCGGGTCCGGGCGGCTGCCAGTCCTCCGCCTGCCGAAGACCGACGCCATGGGTATCATTCACGCCCAGCGCGGCAAAGCGGATCGGTATCCGCTCCGGCTTGTCGAACTCGACCGCGCGCCGTACGATCTCATAGGACGTCATGAAGCATCTCCTGTTTCCGTTACCCGCACGGCTAAATCGCGACCTCGTCAATCCGCCTCTTCCTCGGCGATGATGCGCTCAAGCTGCTCGATGAGCGGGGGGAGGTCCAGGGTGATCGTGTCCCACAGCACATCGTGGGCAACCGCATCATAACCATGAATCAGGCGATTGCGCATCCCCACAATAACGCGCCACTCGATTTCCGGATGGAGGTCGCGCATTCCACCTGAAATGCGAGTTGCAGCCTCGCCGATCGTCTCGACTAACCGCACCAGAGACAGTTCGAGCATCCGGTTGGTGGACAATTCCGCCTCGCTCCTCCCCGCCGCCATCGTCACAGCTTCCTTGGCATGGTCCCGCATGTGATACAGGGGGAGCAGGTCATCATGGCGCGACATACTGCACCTCCGCTTCGGCCAGGACCTCGCCACGGAAATACTTGCTCAGGAAACCGGCTGTGTTGAGGTCCACCTTGCGGCCCAGCAGCTCGCTGAGTTCTCTCTCGATGCGCCCGAATGTTATCAGACCCACCCGGGCGTCCGGCTCGAACTCGACCAGCACATCCAGATCGCTGTCGGGGCCGAAGTCATCGCGCAGCACCGACCCGAACAGCGACAGCTTCCGGATCCGGTGCTTCCGACAGAAATCGGCTATCTTCTCGCTGTCCAGCTCAATCTGTACGCTCATCGGACGCTCTCCATTCGCGCTATTAGAGACCCCAATAGTGCTACTTCCGCTTGATGTACTCGACGCCCGGCAGGCCTTCGAAGTGCTTGTCGGCGGTGAATACTCCTGCCCAGTCCGGCGAGTCCATGACGATCAGAACCGGTCCTCCTCATCGCGGTAGTTCTCGGTGTTGATGCCCTTGGCGAAGCCCTGCAGTTCATGCAGTGACAGCACTGGTACGAGGGTGATGCTCTCGCCCTGCACGAGCATCATCATCTTCTGGCCGGGCTTGATGCCGACCTGCTCCCGAACCGATTTCGGTATCACTATCTCATACTTGGAAGACACGGTTACCATATCCGACATGTCATTCTTCTTCGGTAAGACGTTGCTGCAACCGGTAGCAGTACTATTCTGCCCGGCGCCGTCTCAGTTCTCCCCGCTCTCTTGCTCGATGCTCGCGGCGAGGCGGGGGATTTCAGGGCTCGTGCTCACGCGACGGATCGGCAGCGTCACCTCATCCCCGACTTGCGCCTCGATATCGGTGACATCCAGGCAGCACTGGTCCATGGAGATGCGGCCGACGAAGGGGGCAACCTGGTCGCCGAGCATGGCCGCCAGTGCGCGGTTAGTTCGCCCGCGGCCTGCTTCGCGACGCCGCATGTACTCGGCGGCGACATACTTGAGGTTGCGCATCAGCGAGGTCGGCGCAACGCCGAGGCCATCTGCAATGCCTACGGGCACGGTGGCGATGCTCGTATCCCGGCGCGTCACGAACTCCCCGCCATAGCCGACCGGCGAGCCGGGCGGCAGCGTCCGGATGGCGACGATATGACTGCGCAGTTCGAAGGTCTTGTGCAGCTTCATCGTGTCCTCCGAGGCATCCGGGGGCTTCTGTCCGTACAGCAGCGTGCCGATGCGCACCATGTCGAGATGAGCTTCCGAGGCTTGCAGGAAGAGAGCGCTCGCGGCGCAGTGCAGGGCTGCCCTGCCGGTGCTGGTATTGCGAGCGGTCTCGCCCGCCAGTGCCGCAAATGCGCGGCCGGAGGAGCCCGGCTTGAGGTCGTCTATGCCGCCCAGCATCGTGCCCGAATCACCCGGGCCGAAATGAGTGTAGATACCCGAGATGTTGAGCCGCGGATGTGCTTGTGCGCGTGCCAGCATCTCGCCCAGGGCATCGTCGGAGCCGAGCCGACCGAGGCCGGTATCCATATAGACATGCGCCTCGGCCTCGCGGCCCAGGCTCTCCGTCGCCTCGACATACGCCGGTATCTCTTCTGAGGCGACGATAGTACCCGTCAGGCGATGCTCGACGATAGCCTCGATCCCATCGGCCAGAACGGGGAGAAAAACAAGGAGCGGCAGCTCGATGCCTGCTTCACGGAGCCGCACTCCCTCCGCGACGGTACTGACACCGAGCCAGTCTGCCCCGGCATCGGCGAAAGCGGCGGCAGCGAGTTCGAGGCCATGACCGTAAGCGTTGGCCTTGACTACCGCCATCAGGCGCACGCTCTCAGCCAGTCGCGTCCGCACCGTCCCTAGATTATGACTGAGGGCCTCGACATCCACGGCCACGTAGGTTACGGGTTGCATGTGCTGGTGCCTCGCTGCAGTCTGATAGTATCGTCCGACAGTATTATGCCCGCAATCGCCCAGATAATCAATGAGTCGGTGAGAGGTCTGCGCACCCGGCGATTCACGCCCCGCACATCTGGTGCAATTGCCCCCTGAGCGGCGCCAAATTCAGGCTTCCCTGATGATTGCCACAAGGTTGGCTCATACGGCGCAAGATTAGTTCAGGAGGGGGTTTCAGCAACTCGCATAATCGGGTACAGTCAGCATAGAGATGTCGAGTCGCGCCGCTGTCTCGCCAGATGAACCAACGCACCACGGGCAGCGTCAGTGAGGCGCAGCAGCATCGAGAAGGAGACCGACGCAGATGGCCAGGAAAGTACTCGTAGTTGACGATGAGAAGGTGATACTGTCCTTGCTCGAGAGCACTCTCTCCCGAGCGGGGTACGAAGTGACTACCG
>JAUWOG010000330.1 GCA_030612305.1 Armatimonadota bacterium
TGTTGGTGTGGCCCTCGGCGGCGGCAATAACTATCTTGGCACGCATAACCCTCCGCTGCGCAGCCGTACCCGCCCGCGTCCAGGATTCCAACGTACGACGCTCGTCGTCTCGCAACACTATCCGAACCGCTGTAGTAGCCATACAGACAGCATACTACATCCAAAGGATTTATGCAAGTAAGTACTAGTTGCTGTTCAGCTTGCAGGAGCGGGTGCAGCTAAGGCACTTCTGCAGAAACGCCTCTGTGAAGTAGCCGTAGCCGTCGTCGCCATACCAGCGGCTCCAACTGTTCTTGAAGGCATAGAGGCCCGCGGCAGGGGTGCCAGGCTTGCCGACGCCCATCAGCAGGATGGCATGGCCGCCTCGGAACCACTTGCTCACATTCTTCTGCTGGCTATCACTCCACTCCTTATCGTCCCACAACTCCTGGGCTGTTTTGCCTTTGGCCTCATCGGGCACGTAGAGCACGCAGCCGTTGGCAACCATGCGGCCAGTGGGCCAGGGGACGCATACGACTACGGGCAGGCCCTTGTTCTTGACCTGGTCCTTGATGTAGTTGATTCCGGTCTGCTGTCCGGCGCCATTGTGGAGGTCCTTGACCTTGTAGTTCTCGAGGTCGGTCGGGTCGCTGTTGCGCTTGTTGATACACTTGGTGGCGGCCGAGGGGGCATTGCCGGTCCTCGTCTGAGCGATGACCTTCCAGTTGAAGGGGCCACTGGCGGGTGCGCCGACGAGCATGTCATTGTGCTGGCCGTCCTTTGCCCAGTGCTGGACATTGTACGCCCAGAAGGTCTCCGGCACGCCACCGTACATCTCCACCGTCTCGAGGTCGTAGAGCGGGTCGCCGCCGTCGCCACAGGAGCTGTCGTCGCCGCCGTGGGCTCGCTTCTTGACTCGGTATTGCAGCCACTGCTCGGAGAGGTCAATATCCTCGATGATCCGCCGCGTCTTACCATTGATGACCACGGTCTGGCCCTGGGAGAAGCTGCGCTTCTTGAGTAAGGACTCCATCAGCGCGACAGCCGCCATTACATGGCAAGTGCCTCGGCTGCCCTGGTCCTTCACGGGGGTCATCAGGTGGTTGACATGCCAGAACTGCTGGTTGTTGAACTGGAGGTCAAGCGGGTCCACGTCGGCGTGGTATTCGTCGGACGGGGTCTCGACGACAACCGGGCCTCCCGCAGGTGCGAAGCTCTGAAGGGTCTCACGCTTCAGGAGCAGGAACTCGCCGAAACTGTACTTGACGGTTGGCACGCCCAGCAAGAGGCCGGGGACTGGGACTTCGCGCATGCGCTGGATTTGGAGGGGCGTCCTGACAGGCGCGAACACCATAGTATTGGGCACCACCAGGAGTTGCTCCAGACCGGCCACCTGCCCATAGGCCGGGCTCGTCAGCCCTGTCAGCACAAGAGCGACTACAACGGTCAATGCTACGCACATTAGAGCGGGTGCGCTCCGCGTTATGTTGCGCTTTCTCATCGTGTCATCTCCTTTCTAGTAGGCGAGTCTGTTGGTGCCGCTGCTCAAGAGCACCTGACTTGCGGCTGAGCTGTCAGGGCCAGAGACGTTGAACAGGTCGCCCTGGCCGTCCTCGGGGTTGTGACCGTCTCTGTCTAAGTCGAAGCCGCCCGTCCAGAAGATGTAGCCTCCCCTTCCGAACAGGCTGATGTACTCGGTGTTTGAGTCAGCTCCGGGCTTCATGCCGGGCGTCGAGTTGAAGGTGGCCTGGTTCTTGGCGTAACAGCGCGCATCCCAGATCGCTATGTGCCTGCGGCCGCCGGTGGCCAGCTCGGTGTCGAGGAGAGCCTTGGCATAGTTGCCCTGGTTGGTCTTCACCAACAGGAGCATCGGCTCCATGCGGTAGAGGGCGTCCTGGAAGGTGACGGAACCCACGCCTGCTGACGCCGGCACGGGCACTGAGGTCTGTGCCACACCCGGCTGGGCCATGTAGTTCTTGATGTCGTCGCGAGTGATGTCAGCATAGCGCTTGGTGAACTTGTAGTTGAGCGACTTGTTGAAGGCCCCCAACTCTTTGCCGTCAGCATCCAGCACCTTCACACCGATGCTGGTGCAGTTGGCCACGAACGGCATGTTGCCTCCGCAAGTGAGGAGATATATGTAGCCGGTGAGGTTGCTGGCCGGGCCTTGTTCGTGTGTGTAGGGGAGGTAGGCGAGGCTGCCTGCGACCGGGCCCTCCACTGTCAACAGGAACCGCAGCGGCAGCTTGACCTTGTTGACATTCACGATGCTGTACTTGAAGTACAGATTGTATCTGCCGTGGGCCACGGCCACGATGTACTTGACGTTGACAAACACCTTGAGTAGTTTGGCGACCCCGGGGTCCTTCATGACATCGAGGCCCGGCCCAATGGTCACCTTCCGTCGGCCTGCTTTGATGATGGTGCTCGCCGCCCCAACGTCATTGACTGAGGGGTCAGTGGCCTTGATGGTGATCGGTGGCATTGTCCGCAGGTCCTGACCACGGATGAAGCGTGGCCTGGAGAGGAGCTTGTCCTCCGTCACGATGCCGTTGCTGCCGAACACCTCTTCGGGGTGGCCCGAAATCAGAGATGCCTCCAGATTGTCGATAGTAACCATCTTATTGGGTATCACCAGCTTGAGGGGGTCGATCTTGATTGGCCTGACTACGGTCGGTTTGCGCACGCGCACAGTTGGCGTCCTGCCACGTATGGTGGGCTTGCTCGGTTGCGCGATAGCCGTGCCGGCTGCCATCACAACCAGGCACACTGCAAGGCACACTGCCCCCACTACCGGCAACCATCCTCCTCTGCGTCCTTCCATAACCCATTCACCTCCACTGTGTTGAACTCAATGTTACTATTACATCTTCAACACGCGCTCGCCACTTCCTGCAAGAGATTTATTTTGAGGCGCGCGAATATTTCGGATCGCAAGTCAGCACCGGCGATGAAAGGCAACAGGGCCCCAGGAGGAACAAGGCGGCGAAACGGAGAAGTCTCCACCAAGGCCGCAGATGCAGGGCAATGCTCGGCGGCACCGACCTTCAGCCGAGCAACATGGATTGGATGTGTATGGATGAACCCTCGCCAACGTTTCCTTGCGATTGCACGTCGTGAGCCGGTGGACCGGATGCCGTATGTTTTCGGCGGGCCAAGGGCCTCGACATTCGCCGCCTGGCGGAAGCAGGGCCTCAGCGAAGAGCAGCAGGCGAACTGGGGCGCGCTCACCGGTGCCGATGGCAGTACCGGCATCGGCAAACTGTACTGCGGGCCGGTCCCGCCCGTCGAGGAGAAGGTCCTCGAGGAGCGGGACAACTACCGCATCTGGCGCGACCACTGGGGTGTCAAGCGCCTCGATGCCATCAACCAGCCGACCGACGGCTTTGTGACCCGCAGCTACATCGAACACGCGGTCAAGAGCCCGGCCGACTGGGAGGAAATCAAGTGGCGCTTCGATCCTCATTCGCCTGAGCGGACCGGCCCCGGCGGAGATGGTGCGCCGCTGACCGACTTGAACCCGAACCGCTACAGACATATCGGCGAGAATCGTCTGTGGCCGGATGTAGTCGAGGAGTGCAACAGCAGCGAGAACCCGGTGCAGGTCGTAGTCGCCTGCCTGTATTGGACACTGCGCGACTTGTGCGGCTTCGAGGGGCTCTCAATGATGTTCTACGACCAGCCGGACCTGGTCCATGAGATGATGGACTACTGGACATGGTTCCTCATGGAACTTTTGGAGGAGCCGCTGTCGCACATCCGGGTGGATCACATCATCCTCAACGAGGACATGGCCTTCAAAGGCCAGTCCATGATCTCTCCGGCGCACATGCGGGAGTTCATGCTGCCACGCTATGAGCGCCTGTATGCGTTTCTGAAGGACAAGGGCGTGGCGGTCGTGGACATGGATTCGGACGGCTACAACGGGCAGATCATCCCCGTCATGTACCCGAGCAGCATTGATGGGATTCAGCCGATCGAGATCGCAGCAGGCAATGACCCGGAGGTCTTCCTGCAGGAATACCCGGGCATTTTCATCGAGGGCGGCATTGACAAGCGCGAGTTGCGCTTCTCCAATGAGCAAGCTCGTGTGGAGGTCGCGAGGCGCTACCGTACCGCGCGCGAATACGGCGGGTACATTCCACACGTGGACCACGGCGTGCCTCCGGATATCCCTCTGCGCACGTTCCTGTACATGGTCGAGCTGCTGAGGAGCTTTGCTGATGGCGAGGACCTCGAGACGTATGAGCCGCCGTGCGACCTGGAGAAGCAGCTCGGGCCCATCGAGGAGATGTTCGCCCCGCAGAAGGCCATCGCGCAGGCGTATGCGGTCTCTGATGAGTGCGAA
>JAUWOG010000429.1 GCA_030612305.1 Armatimonadota bacterium
GAGGTCCGCATCCGCATAGTCGGCTATCCCGGGCTGGGTGCTATAGAGGGCTGCCATCTGCTCGAGGCGGTCGTCTCGCGGGTCGCACGGCGTCACCTCGACATCCTCACAGCTCCCCAGGCATCGGATATGCCGCTCGCCTATCGAGCCGCAGCCGACCACCAGCAGTCTGTCCATCTCACACCTCCGTTCTATCGGCTAGGCGGTTCGCCTTGCGCATGACAAAGACCTTCGTGCAGCACCGTTCAGATGCCCCCCGAAGCGCCCTTCCGGCCAGCGCAAAGCGGGCCGATCCCGCGTACACGCGGGACCGGCCCGCCTGACATGCCATTACACCGTTGCTGCATCCATCGGGGTCCTACCAGCCGAACTTGTGCTCGATGCCGGAGACCGCGTCATAGCCCCGCCACATCATCAAGTGGTCGAGAATGACGATGCGAGACATGGCCGCCGCGACCGCGCAGATGCGCCCACAAATCGTCGCGTCACGGCGCGTGATTGCGGCCAGGTCCGCCTCCTCCATCGTCTCCATGTTGACTGTCCGCTGGGCGATGGAGATGGTGGATGTGGGCTTGACGGCGATGCGCACGAGTATGTCCTCGCCGTTGGAGATGCCTCCATCAATGCCGCCGGAGTTGTTGGTGCGGAAGCGGACGCGACCTTCCTTCAGGTAGGGGATGTCGTTGCACTCGGAGCCCAGCATCCGTGTGCTGTGGAAGCCGGTGCCGATCTCGCAGCCCTTCACTGCCGGGATGCTCATCAGACCGTGGGCGAGGGTTGCACTGAGCTTGTCGAAGACCGGCTCGCCGAGTCCGGGCGGCACTCCTACGGCGAGAATCTCGACGACGCCGCCGAGCGTGTCGCCATCCTCTTTGATCTTCCGCGTCAGTTGAAGCATCTTCTCGGCGGTCGCCAGGTCGGGGCAGAATATCTCATTCTTCAGCGCGTTCTGTTCGCGCTCGTCAAAGCTCATCCCCGAGATTTCGGCCCGGATATCGCTCAACTCGCTCACATAGGCCGCGATGCGTATCCCTTCTCGGGCCAGTATCTTCTTGGCGACGGCACCGGCCGCGACGCGACCGACCGTCTCGCGTCCGCTGGCACGTCCGGCTCCGCACCAGTCCACATAGTCACCGTACTTATACCGGTAGGTGTACTCGGCGTGCCCGGGCCGGATCAGGTGCCTGGCGTCCTCATACTCCTTGACGTGCTGGGGAAGCGTATCAACATTACCCACGATCATGCCCACCGGCGCGCCGGTGGTGTAGCCGTCTCTGAGGCCGGAGAATATCTGCACCTGGTCGGTTTCCTGGCGCGGCGAGTCAATGTCACTCTGCCCCGGACGCCGCTTGTCGAGTTCCTCCTGGATGTCGGCATCACACAGCTCGATCCCTGGCGGCACGCCGTCGCAGATCGCGGCAAGTCCGCCGCCGTAGGACTCCCCGCATGTCGTCACTCGGAACATCCTGCCAAAGGTATTGCCTAGCACTCTCATCCCCTCCTGGGTATTGTCAGGTTTGCACGTCGTGCGCGAGAAGGGCCCGAGGCCTTTCCCGCGCCCAAGCTATGGCGTGTCAACCTTCTCCAGGGTTGCGCCAAGCTGTTGCATCAGTTCTACGAAATCAGGAAACGTCACTGCCACCGATTCTGCGGTGGATACGACCGTCTCGCCCGTGGCGGCCATGCCGGCGACTGCCAGCGCCATGACGACGCGGTGGTCGCTGTGGCCCTCGACCTCCGCTCCGAGCAGATCGCTTCTCCGCACGATGAGTCCATCCGGCAGCTCCTCGACATGAGCGCCCATCTTCCCCAGCTCCGCCGCCATCACGCTGATCCGGTCGGTCTCCTTGATGCGTGCCTGCGGAACATTGCCGAGTACCGTCTCGCCCTCCGCGAAACAGCCGACCACGGCCAGTATCGGCAGCGCATCAGGTGTGGCGTTGAGGTCAAGCTCGCAGCCGTGCAGTTCGCCGCCGCGCACGGTCATCTCGGTGCCGCGCACCTCGATCTCCGCTCCCATCTGCCGCAATTGCTCGACAATGGCCTTGTCGCCCTGGGAGTCGTCCATATCGAGGCCGGTGAGAGTGATCTCGGCTCCGGTAATCGCCGCTGCGCACAGGAAAAAAGCCGCCGACGAGAAGTCAGCCGGTATCGCCCGCTCGAAGCCGGTGTAGCCTTGCTCGCCGGCGATGTCGAAGTGCCTCAGGCCCTCTGCCTCGTACGCGATGCCCTGCCGGTCCAGCCAGTCCAGCGTCAGCAGCACGAACGGCTCCTCATTCAGCAGCGTCACATCAATATGCGTGTCGCCCGCCGCCAGCGGACAGCTTATCAGCAGCGCCGACAGATACTGCGAGGTCGGGCACTCGATGGTGCAGCTTCCGCCGCGCATCGGGCCGGTGATTCTCACCGGTGCGCAGCCGTTGCCGCGCTCCGCGCCGGCCTCGGCCCCAAGCTGGTTCAATGCCTCCAGCAGCGGTCCCAATGGCCGCGTCTGTATCTGCTCATCGCCGGTGAACCGCGTCGTGCCGTCTGCCAGAGCCGCCGCTGCGCAGACCGTCCGTAACGTCACGCCGGAATTGCCGACATCTATGACCTCGGCCGGTGCCTGCGGATTTCCGGCCACTCCGGTCACTATCAGGTCATCGCCATCCGCCGCGACTTGCGCTCCTATCATCCGCGCGGCCCGGACCGCTGAGGAGGTATCTGCCGAGTGCAGCGGCGCAATCAGGCGGCTCTCGCCGTCGGCCAGCCCGGCGATAACCAGCGCCCGAATCGTGTGCGACTTCGAGGCCGGCATCGCCACACGCCCACTCAGCTTTGACCTGTTCACTCGCAATCTCATCAACCCAACTCCTGCCGGCAGGTCTCATCGCGCGGACAGCGAAATCTGCGCTTGCCACAAGATACTTGAAGCAGGAAAACAATGCAAGCCGCACATCGGCAACGCGGTATCTCAGCGTCTCAGGAGGCGTACTATGTTCCCTGCCCACAGATGCCTGGTCGCACTACTCGCTGCCGTCTTCATCCTGAGCGTCGTCGAAGCCCAGGACATCTCCCGCAACGGTAACTGCGAGCAGGTCGAAGATGGCAAGCCCGTCGGCTGGGACATCTACAGCAGCGTGAAGGAATGGGGCTCTCTTGAAGACGGGCACGAGGGGAAGGGTGCGTACTTCATCCCCCGCGATTTTGCGCCCCGGGAGGACGACGCGCACAAGGGCCGCATGTACACAAGTGGCGCGCTCTGCCAGGGCGGTGGCAACGGCTTCACCGGCCCCAACGCCCTGGTTCACACTCCTGCCGCCGGCAACAAGTACTACAGGTACTCGCTCCCGACGGCCTACACGGTCAGCTTCTGGATGAAGAGCGAGTGCTCCAGCGTGCGGATGTTCCTGCGCGGCTGGAGTACCGACGAAGCGACGAGCGCCGACCGCATTGGTGGCGGCGGCGGCATTCACAACATTCCCCGCACCGATGAGTGGAAGCATTATGAGACAACGGTCACTGCGAGCGCGAACATCAAGCGCTTCTGCATTATGTTTCTGGTGGATGG
>JAUWOG010000016.1 GCA_030612305.1 Armatimonadota bacterium
GTTGCTGTCGGGGGAGCGCATAGATGGGCGGCTGGAGGCGGTAGAGAACCTGGTGAAGAATCCGATAATGGCCGACCAGTTGCGGCAGCGCCTGCATGATATCTATGACCTCGAGCGGCTGGCAACGCGCGCGACGGCAGGGAGAGCCAACGCCAAGGACCTGCGTTCGCTATGCCTGTCGCTGGAGCAGTTGCCGGAGTTGCGTGAGGAGTTGGCCGGAGCCGGAGCCGAGGCGGAGTTGCTGCAGGCCATCAGGAGCCGCATTGATACGCTGGATGATATTGCCGAGCTGCTCGGGAAGGCGATAGTCGAGGACCCGCCAGTGCTGATAACCGAGGGGCAGATACTGAAGGCCGGGTACAGTGCGGAACTGGACGAGTTGCGAGGCGCGGCGTCACATGGGCGTGAGTGGATAGCCGCGCTGCAGGATGCGGAGCGAGCGCGGACCGGCATCAAGTCGCTGAAGGTCGGCTTCAACAAGGGCTTCGGCTACTACATCGAGGTGAGTAAGTCCAATCTGGAACTGGTGCCGGACAACTATCAGCGGAAGCAGACGCTGGTGAATGCCGAGCGGTTCATTACGCCGGAATTGAAGGAGCAGGAGGCGAAAGTGCTGGGCGCTGATGAACGCTCGCAGGAGCTGGAGCACGAGCTGTTCGTGGCGCTGCGGGAGCAGGTGGCTGAGGAGAGCGAGCGGATAATGCTCAGCGCGCGGGCCGTCGGGGAGCTGGACATGATTGCCTCGCTGGCGGAGGCGGCAGTCGAGTACGGGTACAACAGGCCTGAGGTAGATGAATCGGCGGAGCTTGAGATAGGAGACGGGCGCCATCCGGTCGTCGAGCGGACGCTGGTCGGCGAGCTTTTCGTTCCGAATGACGCGCATCTGGATAGTGAAGGGAACCGGCTGCAGATAGTGACGGGGCCGAATATGGCGGGGAAGTCCACGTACCTGCGGCAGGTGGCGCTGATAGGGCTGATGGCGCAGATGGGGTCGTTCGTGCCTGCGCGGTCGGCGCGGATCGGCCTGCTGGACCGCATCTTCACCCGCGTGGGCGCGAGTGATGATCTGGCAACTGGTCATTCGACATTCATGGTGGAGATGACCGAGGCGGCCAATATCCTGCAGAATGCCACCGACCGCAGCCTCATTATACTTGATGAATTGGGGCGCGGGACATCCACCTATGACGGGATGTCGCTGGCATGGGCGGTGGCTGAATACATAGTGCGGGAGATCGGTGCGAAGACGCTGTTCGCGACGCATTATCATCATCTGAACGAGCTTTCGGAACTGGAGGACGGCGCGAAGAACCTGCGGGTGGCAGTGAAGGAAGAGGGCGACGAGATAGTGTTTCTGAGGAAGATCATGCCGGGCGGGACGGACCGCTCCTACGGGATACAAGTGGCGCGACTGGCGGGGCTGCCGCCGGAGGTCATCGAGCGCGCCAAGGAAGTCCTGCATACGCTGGAGCAGGAGGATATCTCAGCAGGGCCGAGCCGGGCGGCGGCGAGGCGAGTAGCGCCGACAGTGCAGTTGCGGCTCTTCGAGGGGGTGCGGGACCCGGTGGTGCAGGGGCTGGCGGAGTTGGACATCGAGACGCTGTCGCCAGTGGAGGCACTGGTGAAGCTGAAGCAACTGCAGGACGAGGCGCGGGAGGACTAGCGCCACTTGCTGCGGGCGACGAATCGTCCGGCTTCGTGGTCCATCAGATGAAGCTGGTCGAGGACCTTGCCTGTGCCCATGGCGACCGATGAGATGGGGTCTTCGGGGACGTGAACCGGGATTCCGGTCTCGGTCTCCAGAAGCCGGTCAAGCCCCTTGAGCAAGGCAACTCCCCCTGTCAGGGTTATACCGCGTTCGATGATATCGGCGGCCAGTTCGGGCGGCGTGCGCTCGAGGAGGTTCTTGACGGCCTCGATGATGTTGGCGATGTTCTCGGCGAGGGCCTCGCGGACCTCATGTGAGCTGACGGTAACAGTTTTGGGGAGGCCGGAGACGATGTCGAGGCCGCGCACGTCGAGCTGTTCGTCGTGTTCGGTCTGATACGCGGAGCCGATTTCCTCCTTGATGGTCTCAGCGGTGCGCTCTCCGATGTCGAGGCTGTAAACGTGTCGGATATGGCGGGTAATGGCTTCGTCGAGGGTGGTGCCGCCGACGCGGAGGGAGTTGCTGACGACGATTCCGCCGAGGGAGATGACGGCGATGTCGGTGGTGCCGCCGCCGATGTCCACGACCATGTTGCCACCGGCGGAGGCGATGGGGAGGCCGACTCCGATAGCAGCGGCCATCGGCTCTTCGATGGGGATGACTTTGCGTGCGCCGGCGGCACGCGTGGCCTCGAGCGCGGCGCGTTCTTCGACGGCAGTGGCCCCCGACGGTATGCAGATGACGACGAGTGGCTTGATGAACCTGGCGCGGCCACCGCACGCCTTATGGATGAGGTAGCGGAGCATTTCACGGGTGACGGAGTAGTCGGCAATGACGCCATCGCGCAGGGGCCTGAGGGCGATGATACTGCCGGGGGTGCGGCCGAGCATTTCGCGGGCCTGGTGCCCGACTGCGAGGACTTTCCTGGTGTGCTCGGAGATGGCAACTACGGAGGGTTCCCGGACGACAATGCCGCGCCCGCGCGCGAACACGATGAAGCTGGCGGTGCCAAGATCAATGCCGATGCGGTCACCGAAGCCAAACATTGCGGCTCCCATTGTGGGCAGCTTCTCGGGAACTGGTGATCGTCACGCCGATAGAGCGGAGCTTGTCAGCGAAACCGTCATAGCCCCGGTCGAGGAACTCGGCGCCAGCTATTTCAGTGTATCCGTCGGCGGCGAGTCCGGCGAGTACGAGAGCGGAGCCGGCGCGAATGTCAGTGGCCTCCACAGGCGCGCCGGAGAGCCGGGGAACCCCCCTGATGATAGCGACACTGTCCTTGAGCTGGATGTCGGCGCCCATGCGGTTGAGCTCGTCCACGTAGTTGAAGCGGGCGTCGAAGATGGTCTCGTGGACGATGCTGGTGCCGACGGCAACGGCTCCGAGGACGCTGGCATTGGGCTGGAGGTCGGTAGGGAATCCGGGATAGGGTGCAGTGGTGACTTCAAATGCGCGGGGGCGGCCGGTGGCAGCTATGCGTACCCAGTCCGGTCCGTTCTCGACGGTAAGGCCGGCTTTCTGGAGGGTGCTGAGCACCGCGGTCAGGTGGCTGGGGATGACGGAGCGAACAGTCAGTTCGCCTCGGGCAGCGCCACATGCGGCGAGGAAGGTTCCGGCTTCCATGCGGTCGGGGATGGAGTAGAAGGTGGCATCGTGGAGTTCGTCCACGCCTCTGACGACGATGATGTCGGTGCCGACACCGCGGATGTCGGCGCCGGCTTCTCTGAGGAAATGTTGGCAGCAGGTGACTTCGGGTTCTCGCGAGGCGTTTTCTATGACAGTGACGCCCTCGGCGAGGACTGCGGCAAGCATGATGTTGACGGTGGCGCCCACGCTCCGGTAGCGGCTATCCATGATGATGTGGTCGCCGGTGAGCTTGTCGGCGCGTGCGTGCATGACGCCGTGGCGCTCTTGGACTACAGCGCCGAGAGCTTTGAAGCCCTGGATGTGGAAATCAACGGGCCGCGAGCCGATGACACAGCCGCCGGGGAGCGGGACTTCGGCTTCGCCAAAGCGTCCCAAGAGGGCTCCCGCGACGTAGAATGAGCCCCTCATCTTGCGAACGAGGTTGTAGGGGGCGCTGACGGAAGAGATGGCTGTGGCATCAATGCTGAGGGTGGTGTCCTGGACGAAATCGCACTTGGCGCCGAGGGCGCGCAGCATGGCGATCATCGCATGGATGTCGTCAATGCGTGGCACGTTCTCGATGACGGTGTGGCCTTTGACGAGGAGTGATGCTGCGAGGAGGGGCAGTGTGGCGTTTTTGGAGCCACTAATGTTGACATCGCCATACAGGGGATTGCCGCCATGAATCCTGATGGTTGCCATGCGATCTCCCTCCCGGAGTGCGACGGTGGCTGTGACGTAGCTGCAGATGCTTGTGTGAGTCCAGGTGCTGCGACAGTGGCGTGACTCTACCCCAGCAGACCAGCTTTGTTGGCGGTGTGTAAACGGTTCACGGCTCTGGCAAGCGCAAGCCTGGCGCGGTCAATGTCAAGGTCAGCGTAGCTGACAGACGGGCCCTCATAGGCGGCTTGAAGGCGCTCTTTGGCGCGTCGCATGGCTTCGCGTGTCCTGGCCACATCAATCTCGGCGGCCATTTCGGCGATGTCGGCGAGGATAGTCACACAGTCATCGAAGACTTCGATAATCCCGCCGGTGATCGCGGCGTAGGCATCCCCCTCTTCCTGATGAAGCGTGACAATACCAGTCACCAGGCTGCTTATCAGCGGTGCATGCCCCGGGCGGATTCCGAGATAGCCAAGGGCCGCCGGGACAACGACGCCGGTTGCCGCGCCCTGGTATTGTACACCAGATTGGGTGGTAATCTCAACTCTTAGTTCAGTATTCATCGCAGCCCGCTGGGAATCAGTCGGCCTCCGTGGCATGCTTGCCGACGTCTTCAATGGCGGCAACCATGCGGAAGGCCTGTTCGGGCAGATCGTCGTACTCGCCGGTGAGTATGGCCTGGAAGCCGCGAACAGCGTCGGCGACCGGGACATAGACGCCGGGGATGGAGGTGAACTGCTCGGCCACGAACATCGGCTGAGTGAGGAACTGCTGGATACGCCGGGCCCTCGCGACTGTCTGCTTGTCCTCGTCAGAGAGCTCGTCTATGCCGAGGATGGCGATGATGTCGCGGAGGTCCTTGTAGCGCTGGAGTATCTGTTGGACGTCGCGGGCGACGTCGTAGTGCTCCTGTCCCACGACCCGGGGGTCGAGCAGACGGGACGATGATGCAAGCGGGTCGGCGGCCGGGTAGATGGCCTGTTCGAAGAGCTCTCTGGAGAGGTGGATGCTGGCATCGAGGTGCGCGAAGGTGGCGACGGGCGCGGGATCGGTGTAGTCGTCGGCAGGGACATAGACGGCCTGGACGGAAGTGATGGAGCCTTTGACGGTGGAAGTGATGCGTTCCTGTAGCTCGCCCATCTCGCTGTCGAGGGTCGGCTGGTAGCCGACGGCGGAGGGCATGCGTCCGAGCAGAGCGGAGACTTCGGAGCCGGCCTGGGTGAAGCGGAAGATGTTGTCAATGAAGAGCAGGACGTCCTGGCCGGCCTGGTCGCGGAAGTACTCGGCCATGGTGAGAGCACTGAGGGCGACGCGGAGGCGCGCGCCGGGCGGCTCATTCATCTGGCCGAAGACGAGGCATGTCTGCGGGAGGACGTTTGCCTCCTTCATCTCGAGGTAGAGCTCATTGCCCTCGCGAGTGCGCTCGCCTACGCCGCCGAAGACCGAGACGCCCTCATGGACGGTGCCGACGTTGCGAATGAGCTCCATGATGAGGACTGTCTTGCCGACTCCGGCGCCTCCGAAGAGGCCGATTTTGCCGCCGCGCGGGAACGGGCAGAGCACGTCAATGACTTTGATGCCGGTTTCGAACTGCTCCTCGGCGACGCTCTGCTCCTCGAAGTCGGGCGGGGGGCGATGTATCCCCCACGTCTCGGTGGCCTCGACCTCTCCAAGTTCGTCAATGGGCTGGCCCAGGACATCGAACATGCGGCCCAGCGTCTGCGTGCCGACAGGTACGGCAATGGCGCGCTCGGCGCTTTCGGCGTCCATGCCTCGGACGAGCCCGTCGGTAGTGTCCATGGCGATGCAGCGGACGGTATCGTCGCCGAGGTGTTGGGCGACCTCGACAACGAGATGAATGTCGTGTTGCTCGTCTTGAATAGTGATGGCGCTGAGGAGTTCGGGTAGCTGGTCCGCCGGGAAGCGGATGTCAACTACCGGGCCTCGCACCTGGGTGACTCTCCCTGTGGCCATGTGTCTTGCCTTTCTGCTGTGCGCCCGTTGCCTGCGGCTTGCGCGGCTGCGGCGGTAGAACGCGGTTGTCGGGCACTAGGTCTGCCGGAGTGCTTCGGCGCCGGTGATGACCTCAAGCACCTCACTGGTAATGCGCTGCTGCCTGGCCCGGTTGAGCTGTTTGGTCAGGTCATCTCGCATTTCCTCGGCGTTGTCTGAGGAGGTGGTCATGGCGATCATGCGCGCAGCATGTTCCGAGGCGAGCGCCTGGAGGAGATAGTATCGCAGCTCCGCGTCCACGGCCATCGGGACGACCGTGTTGATTAGTTGCTCGGCATCCGGCTCGAAGATGTACTCAAGGTCTGCATCCTGCTTCGTCTCATCGGGCTCGACGGGGAGTATCTGCTCTATGACGGGCACGTGGCGAGACGTGCTGATGAAGCGCGTGTAGGCGACGTAGAGGGAGTCAAGAGAGCCGTCATCGAAGTGGCGGCGGATCTGGGCGGATATCTGGGCGGCCTTCTCGGTGTCCTCGATGTCTCTGAGGGAGGCGTAGGTGTCGGTGACATTCCAGCCGCTGCGACGGGCCTGCGCTACCGCCTTGGCACCCACGGGTATGATCTCAAAGCGGCAGGTCTTGGTTTTGAGGAACTGGTCAACGGCTCTGAAGAGGCTTGAGTTGTAGCCGCCGCACAGTCCCCTGTCGCCGGCGGCCACGACGAGGCCGGCGCATTTCTCCACTTCGACAGGACGCAGGTACGGGTGGAGGACGCTGCTGTCGCTGGCGCTGATGCGGGCGAGGATTTCGGAGAGCTTGGCAAAGAAGGCGCGGCGTTGTTCGACACCTTGCTGCACGCGCCGCAGTTGCACGGCCGAGACCATGCTCATCGCGCGGGTGATCTGCCAGATACTCTCAGTTGTCCGGATCTTGCGTCTCAGGACGCGGAGGTTCTCAGGCATAATGGGTTACTCGTCCGGGTCAGTTAGAGAGCCGCCGGCGGCGCTTTCGTCGCTCGAGGCGGCCTCATCCGGTGCCTCGTGGCCCTGCTCCGAAGCAGCGTCTTCCGTGATGAGGTTCTGCCTGTCCATTCTGCTCTTGAAGTCCTCGATGGCTGCCGACAACTGGGCGCTCAGCTCATCGTCAAGTTGCAGCTCGGTGCGGAGGCGGTTTTCGATCTCCGGATAGCGTTCGTGGACGAAACCGAGGAGTTGGTCTTCGAGATCGGTGATGGCGGAGAGCTTGACATCGTCCCAGAAGCCGTGTGTGCCGGCGAAGATGGCGATGACCTGTTCGGCGGGCGGCATCGGGACGTATTGATCCTGCTTGAGGACTTCGGTCATGCGGTCGCCCCGTCTGAGGATGTTGCGGGTGGTTTCGTCAAGGTCTGAGGCGAACTGGGAGAATGCACGGTATTCGCGATATGAGGCGAGGTCGAGTTTGAGGCGTCCGGCCACAGCGCGCATCATCTTGGTTTGTGCCGAGCCTCCGACACGGGAGACGCTGAGGCCGACACTGATGGCGGGTCGGATGCCGGCGTAGAAGAGCTCGGGCTCGAGATAGATCTGCCCGTCGGTGATGGAGATGAGGTTGGTAGGGATGTATGCGGCGTAGTCGCCCTCCTCGGTCTGGATGACGGGTAGTGCGGTGAGAGAGCCGCCGCCGCGGGCATCACTGAGCTTGGCGGCTCGTTCGAGCAGTCGCGAGTGGAGGTTGAAGATGTCTCCGGGGTAGGCTTCGCGCCCGGGCGGCCGGCGGAGGAGCAGGCTCACCTGGCGGTAGGATTTCGCATGGGAGGTGAGGTCGTCGTAGATGACGAGGGCATGGCCGCCCTCGTCGCGGACGTACTCGCCGATGGTGCAGCCGGCGTAGGGAGCGATGTACTGGACGGCGGCGGGGTCGGCGGCGGACGCAGCGACTATGCACGTGTAGTCGAGAGCGTCATGCTGTTCGAGGATGGCGGCAGTGCGTCGGATCGAGGATATCTTCTGGCCTATTGCGACGTAGATGCACTTGACGTCGGTCTCGCGCTGGTTGATGATTGCGTCCACGGCGATGGCGGTCTTGCCGGTCTTGCGGTCGCCGATGATGAGTTCGCGCTGACCGCGGCCAATCGGTATCATGGCGTCAATGGGTTTGATGCCTGTGTGGAGCGGCTCTTTGACCGGCTGGCGAGCGATGACGCCGGGGGCCTTTACCTCGAGCGGGCGGGTGCCGGTGCTGACCACGGGGCCCTTGCCGTCGAGTGCCTCACCGAGGGGTGTGACGACGCGGCCGAAAAGCTCGTCGCCGACCTTGGTGGACGCGATACGGCCCGTGGTGCGGACCTCGTCGCCCTCCTTCACGTGCTCATAGGGCCCCATGAGGATGCAGCCGACGTTGTCTTCCTCGAGGTTGAGTGCGATGCCCATGAGGTCGCCGGGGAACTCGACGAGTTCACTCGACATGACATCTGCGAGACCATAGAGGCGGGCGATACCATCCCCGATCTCAAGGACGGTGCCGACGCCCACCATTTGGATTTGCTTCTCAAGTCTCTGCAACTGGTCTCTGAGTATGGCAGAGACTTCGTCAGGTCTTCCCTGCACGTCATTTCACCTCTGGGATCAGATGACGAATACGATGTGGCCGGTTAGTACTCCTGGAGCCATTCTGACAGCCTCTTCAGCTTGCCGCCGATACTGCCGTCTATGAGCCGGTCACGGAAGCGGACGGCGACGCCGCCGATCAGAGCCCCGTCAACGCTCGTCTCCAGTTCGACGGTGAAGTCGGAGAGGCTCGCCAGTGCCCTCGTCAGGGCGGCCTTCTCGTCCCGCGACAAAGGAAGTGCGCTCGTTGCCTGGGCGCGTAACACTGACCGATCCTCATCCCAGAACTCGATGAAGGCCTCGTCAGCACTTCTCAGCACGTTGGCCCGACCCTTTCGCAACACGAGTTGGAGGAAGGGTGCGAAGGTGGCCGTCGTGATGTCTGAGGGAGCTGCCTTGAGAACGAGCGCCACCTTGTCGCTGATGGGCAACGCGGGATGCTTGAGCATTTGGAGGAGTCGCGGCTCGGCCGCGATGGCCCCGGCGACCGCCACCAGTTGGCAATAGCCGGCCGCCTGCTCGCGGTCTTCGGCTGCTTCCGCGTAGAGCGCTCTTGCGTATGTTCTGGTCAGGCGGTCTGCAGGCATCTGTTCGCGTGTGACGACTGGATTTGGCGACAATAGGCCCCGGCTCGGCGCAGCCCAATACGATGAAGCAACTGTGTTGACGGACGGCGGAGACGGCGTCGCGCTGTCGAATGAGGCGGTCCGGCCGCACCCTCGGTTACTCAGTTCGCCGGTTGCTCCCGGGCGGCGTCTTCGGCCAGCTTGTCTATGTCATCTATGAATGCCTCGACGAGCACGGCCTGGCGCTGTTCGTCGAGTGCATCATGGATGATCTTAGCAGCGACTTCGACCGCCATGTGGGCAGCTTCGCGTCTGACTTCGACCATCATGCCTTCGCGTGCTCTGCGCAGTTGCTCTTCGCCCTGGGCGACGGTTTCCTGCCTCTGAGCGCGGGCGTCGGCGTGGAGTTCTGCGATGGCCTGCCTGGCCTGGCGAGTGGACTTGGCAATCTCGCTGCGGAACTCTTCACGCATCGCGTCAAGCTGCTCCTGAAGGTGCTGGCGTTGCGCCGCGGCCAGGTCGCGGTCTTCCCGCGCCTGGCGGAGGTCGTGCTCGATACCCGCGGCGCGCTGCTGCATGAACTCGCTGACGGGCCCGAAGGCAAAGCGCCGCAGCAGGTACAGCAGCAGCAGGAAGCCAACGATGTTGACGAGCAGGGCGCCGGGTTCCAGACCGAGCTCTTCGAGTAACGCCGTTAGCGCTTCCATCATTCGTCCTCCGCCGACAGGCTAGCCGCCGCCATGTGTCTGGATTACGTCTGCAACGGGTGCCAGCTTGCTCTGGAGGAAGAAGAAGACGAGCAGACAGTAGATGACCAGAGACTCGATGAGAGCCAGGGAGAGCAGTAGCAGACCGCGGATGTTGCTGGCCATATCGGGCTGTCGCGCAATGGCCTCCATGGCGGCGATAGCGGTTTTAGCTTGCGCCATCGAGGCAACCAATACCGCGATGGTCACTCCAAGACTTACGCCCAATGCCAACGCTGTTTCGTAGGACATGTCGTTTGTGCTCCTCATAGGTGTTGTGCGTGAAACGTGCAAGCGACTTGCGGGCGGATGGCCCTCTAGCGAACAGCTCTATGCGGCGTGCTCGGTATCGCGGACGGCAGTGTCCGGCTTGTGCTCGTCAGCGTCGTGTCCGACGACCATGTTGATGTATGCGCAGGTCAACATCGTGAAGACCAGCGCCGGGAGGAAGGCAATCAGGAGGGCCAGGAAGAGAAATGGGAGTTGGAGGGGGAGCGGGACCCAGATGGCGGGCATGATGGCGGCGGAGAGCTTGATGAACTCGGCGACCAGCGTATCGTCACCGAAGGTGTTGCCGAAGAGACGTACTGCGAGGCTGAGTGGCTTGGCCAGTTCGCCGATCAGGTGTACAAAAACCATGACCGGGGCGAGCCACCAGACGTCGCCTGTGAAGTGTTTCAGATAGCGGATGCCATGCTCCCTGAAGCCGAAGTACTGGACGGCGAAGAAGACGACTATCGCAGGCGCGAAGGTCGCGCTGAGGGTCGCGCTGGGTGCAACAAATCCAGGGACGATGCCGATGAGGCTATTGAAGAACACGTAAGCGAAGATGGTGGTAATGAATGGTGCAAAGCGCTCGCCGCCGAGGCCGATCATCTCCTGCCCCAGCCCCTCCATGGTCTCGACGACGAACTCCCAGAAGTTCTGCAGGCCGGCGGGTACAGCGCGGAGGTGTCGGCCACCGAGATATGCCACGACGGCCAGCAGCAGAATGACGAGCCAGGCGGTGATGACAACCGGGTTGACGTAGTGGACTGCCCACTCAGGGATGTATGGCTGCAGGGCGTTGAGCCACTGGCCATGTTCTTCGTGCATTGTTCCTCCTGCAAGCCAGCCAAGGGCGGCTGTTGAGCGGCGTTCCGGGACAGCTAGGAAACCGACGCGGCGTCGTTGTCTTGTGCATCGGCTCGTGAGTCAGCGAACTGTGCGGCAATGTAGCCCGCCATTCCAATCGTGTAGCCGATGGCGAGCCCGAGGAGACTTGTTTGCGAGTGCCTGACTACGGTATAGAGAGCCAGGGCGATCAAGGCGTACTTGGCCACGTGAATGAGAACGAAGAGCACTCTGCGCCATGTACTGGTTGGCAACGTGATTTCGCGAGTGCAAAGGCCGAGAACGCTGCTGCTGGCTACCCAGAGGGCGCATCCACACGCGATGCCGGCCGCGAGGTCGAATTGCCCCAAGACAGCAAAAGACCCAGCAATAATTATGCCAGGCAGTAACATGAGAAGCCACGCGCGCACCTTGCGACTACCCGTCTTCATAGTCAATCGTCATCGCCGGAGCGTTGCACCATGCGCCAGAGCTCGATGAATCCGGCAGCGCTTCCGAGCAACAGGCCGACGACTGCCAGCCAGGGATCAGTGCCCCAGCGCTGGTCGAGGTACCACCCGATACCGGCTCCGATGCCGACACTGGCCGCGAGGATCACCCCGCTACTGGCGAGAGCGATGCTCCCGCCCAGAGGCTGCCGGCGACGAGGTTTGTCACTCTCGCGTTCGTCCTGGGGCATCCTGCACCCCGCTTTCGTTGAAGGCATGATACGTGCTGTAACGAGTCTGTGTCAAGTCAGCCGGCGGGCGGCTTGACGGCGTCCAAGGGGCGGTGATACCATGACCTTCACCGCACGTCGGCGGACGCTATCGTGCGGGCCTCCTGGATGGAGGCGGTGCGCGTTGTGTGTCCGTATTTCTGACTATTGAATGGGATGAGTAATCGTGGCAGAGGTCAGTCTGGATGAGGTGAGGCACGTAGCACGGCTGGCGCGGATGGCGCTCAGCGATGAGGAGCTCGAGCGCGTGCGCCGCGAACTGAACCGGATTATGGGGTATTTCTCCGAGTTGCAGCAGCTTGACACCGAGGGGGTTGAGGATACCTCGCACGCGATTCGGATGACGAATGTCTATCGGCCGGATGAGGTGCGACCGGGCACACCTGCGGACAAGATACTCCAGAACGCCCCCGACAGCGTGGAAAGCTTCTTCCGGGTCCCGGCGTTCATGGAGGAGGAGTAGGACGTGGACTTACACGAGATGACGGCATGGGAACTTGCCGGATACCTGCAGACGGGCGAGGTATCAGCGGTGGACGCCGTGGATGCCTGCTACGCGCGGATAGACGCAGTGGAGGACAGCCTCAGGGCGTTTCTGACGCTGACGCCGGAGATCGCCCGCCAGCAAGCCGAAGCGGTTGATGAGGCGCGCGCGGAGGAGAAGCCGCTGCCGGTCACGGCAGGGATCCCCATAGCTCACAAGGACCTCTTCTGCACCGACGGCGTCAGGACGACGTGTGGCTCGAAGATCCTGGAGGACTTCGTACCTCCGTATGATGCGACGGTTGTGAAGCGGTGTCGCGATGCCGGTATGGTGATGATCGGCAAGACCAACATGGACGAATTTGCGATGGGCTCGTCCACCGAGAACTCAGCGTTTCAGGTGACGGCGAACCCGTGGGACCTGGAATGTGTCCCGGGTGGTTCAAGTGGCGGCTCGGCGGCCGCGGTCGCCGGTGGTGAAGTGCTCGTCGCGACAGGCACCGACACCGGAGGTTCGATCCGGCAGCCGGCGTTCCTATGCAGTCTGGTGGGGATGAAGCCGACCTACGGGAG
>JAUWOG010000135.1 GCA_030612305.1 Armatimonadota bacterium
AGATCAGCCACGCCAGCGACATGGAAGCCGTCGCGCACAATATCGCCGCTGCACTCACTGACCTCGTCCCCCAGCTCATAGAGGAGAAGAACGCCGTCGTCCTGGGGTTTATCGCCGAGAGCCATCCGGATGGCGAGGTCCGCAACTCCGCCCGCGCAGCCCTCCCTCCTCAACAGCCCGAACAATAGCCATTGGCGACTGTGCGCACGCCGCGCCTTGCCCCACACTCTTGTGTGTCATCGTTGTTTCCGTGTTCGCCCCGGCGCGCCATGTAGTGGCGAGGTTCACATGTTCAGCGTCTCCACCAGAGTCATCATCATAGCCGTGGCGTTCCTCGAAGGCTGCGGCTGGTATGTGGCCGAGTGGCGCGACCACGCCGACCGCGGGCAACGCATAGAGCTGGTACGCAACCCTCTGGGCATGGTGGCTCGTGCCTGCATCCGTCTCTGGACCAACCGGCGCATGGTGTGGCTACTGGTTGCCCTCTGGGTGGTACACCTGGCGGTCCTGCACATGCTGGTGGGCGTCCGGGCGAAGAGCGTGCACAACCGTATCTTCAGTGGCGTCGTCCCCCGGCAGATGGCATTCGGGCTGTCGCCACGCTCATTGCAGCCCAACTTCCTCCTGGTGATTCCTGATGACATCGAGCCCGCCCGAACCCTCTCCGCGCGCTTCCCTCGCATCATACATCTCGGCCTGTGTTCCCCGGGCTGGCCTGCCAACACACTGGCACTGGGCCTTTTCGCCTGCGTGATGTTATACGTCGGAATCAGGCGGCCTGAGTGGTTGCGGGACGAACTGCGCCAGCGTATCCGCCTCCCGACCTTGCTGACGCTCGCCGCCTTTCTGGTGCTTGCGGCACGGGGCGTGGCAGTATATCGCGAGACCCACGGCCACCCCTTGCCGATCTACTCCGGCGCACTCTCGATGCTGCTGACGCTGCTATGGCTGCTGCTGGAGGCGGCCTTCGTCGCCTTTGTCTGGCACCTCATCTACCAGATCGGCGCGGGGAAGCGCTGGGATGTGCGCAGGGCAATGGTAGTGGCGGCCGACGCCTGGCCCGCGGTCGCCATGCTGCTGATGGTACTCTGTCTGCCGGCGCCCCTGCTGCGACTGATTCCCAACGAGCTCGCCCATCCGATGACAGTGAACAAGCTCGCTCGGACGCTACCCATCGTCCTCAGCTTTGCCTTTGTGTTCGTTCCCTGGCTCATCGTCGGAAGCGGCTTGAGCCTGCCGGCGGCTCTCCTCGCCAACTTCCGCGTCTTGCTCAGGCATTGGAGGGATGTGGGCGCTTTCTGCGCTTTCTACTCAGTGTCAGTTGTCCCGCTCATCTGGCTGATTCTAGCCATTGCAGGGGGGATTTCAGCGGTGGCCCCGGCTCTGCAGATCGGCGAACTGGTCGGCGAACTCGTGGACGTGGTGATACTACTCACCGTTGCCGGCACATATATGGAACTGTGCCCGGAGGATAAACGTGTCCCCGAATCCTGCATAACTTGACGCCGGCGCAGACGCGTCGCCTTGCCTGTGCCGGCACGCTGGGCGCAGGTCAGGGAGAGCCACACGTTCGTGAATTATTCGGGCCAGCCATCCACACTGCTCTTAGCTCTGCACACTCACCGCCCTCACCACGCCGGCCCGCATCCCCGGCCCTCTACCACCTGATTGCGCATATCAAACATCGGTTTGGCATCGGTCTGCCTCGCATGATATAATCAGCCCGTGATGCTACCATGCGAATCATCGGAATAGACCCCGGCCTGCAGTGCACAGGCTACGGCGTCATCGAGGTCAGCGGCAGGGACACGAGTCTTCTCGACGGGGGGGTGGTGCGCACTGACGCCGATGCGCCGCTCGAACTGCGCCTGCTCACCATCTACGAGGGCATCATCGAGGTGCTGGAGGAGTTCAAGCCCGATGCCGCCGCAGTCGAAGAGCTCTACGCCAAGTACAGCCATCCGAGGACCGCAATTCTCATGGGTCACACTCGCGGCGTCATCTATCTAGCTGCCGCCGCGCAGCATGTCCCCGTTGCCGCGTACGAGGCGTCGCTGGTGAAGAAGGCGATTACCGGCAGCGGCCGGGCCTCGAAGGAGCAGGTCAGTCGCATGGTCTCGCGCCTGCTGTCGCTGTCCGAGCCACCGGAGCCGGTGGATGTGACCGACGCTCTGGCACTCGCGATCTGCCACGGCCGGCCCGTCTCATCCGGCGGCGGACGTCTCCATCCCGACATCGCCGCGCACGAACGACGTGCGTCCGCCGCCATGGGTCCACATCAGAAACGGAGCTCCCGCAAGTGATACGACGCATCCGTGGACAACTCGTCGAAGTGGGCCCGGATCACGTTCTGCTCCAGGCCGATCATCTCTGCTACCAGGTGCTCGTCGCGCCCGCCACTGCCGAGCGGCTTACCGATCGGCCCAGCGGCTCCGAGGTCGAGCTCCATACCTTCTACTACTTCCAGGACGACCAGGCGCGCAGCATTCCGATTCTCATGGGCTTCGAGACGGAGGCGCATCGCGACTTCTTCGAATGCCTCATCCAGGCGCCGCGTGTCGGCCCGCGTGGCGCACTCCGCAGCATGACCATACCGCTTACAACGTATGCCAAGGCCATCGAAATCGGCGACACGCGGACGCTGAAATCGCTGCCGGGGATCGGCGCGGGGACTGCCAAGGCGCTCATCGCGCAGTTGCAGGGCAAGCTGGGCCGCTTCATCGGCGCTGAGGCACTTGAGGCACTCCCGACCTCCGGAAGCATCAAGAGCGAGGTCGAGGCCGCCGCCGTCGAGATCCTCCAGCAACTCGGCGTACCGGAGCAGGAAGCCGTGCAATCAGTGCTCGCGCTCCAGAGCACCGGCGTGCAGTATGACGATCCGGAGGAGATCATCAAGGCGGTCTTGAGAAGCTAGCCCGGTCGCACAGGGGAATCTATACGATGGACGATCAGCCCGGCCGCGAGAGAATAGTCACCGGACACGCGCGCGAAGAGGATGAGCTCAATGTCGCGCTCCGTCCGCAGACGTTGGAGGAGTACGATGTCGGCCAGCGCCAGCTCATAGATAATCTCCGCATCTCGATTGACGCCGCCCGGCAGCGCAAGGATGTCCTCGACCACATCCTCTTCCACGGCCCGCCCGGCCTCGGTAAGACCACCCTCGCTCACATCATCGCCAACGAGATGGACTCAGAGATCCATCGCACCTCCGGTCCGGCACTCGAGCGCGCCTCGGATCTCGTCGGCATCCTCACCACCCTCGGCCGCGGCGACGTGCTCTTCATAGATGAGATCCATCGCCTCCCGCGCATCGTCGAGGAGTACCTCTACTCGGCGATGGAGGACTTCCGCATTGACTTCGTGGTGGACAAGGGCCCCTATGCCAAGTCCATCCCGCTGCACCTGGAGCCTTTTACGCTCGTCGGGGCCACGACGCGTGCGGGTCTGCTGACGGGTCCGATGCGCGAGCGCTTCGGCATCTTCCATCACATTGACTTCTACACCCCCCAGCAGCTTGAGAAGATCGCACACCGCGCGGCGGGTCTGCTGGAGATCGAGATGACGGCGGAGGGTTGCAGCGAGCTGGCGGAGCGCGCGCGCGGCACCGCACGCATCGTCAACCGCCTGCTGCGGCGCGTTCGCGACTACGCCCAGGTCAAGGGCGACGGCAAGATCACCTGCGAGATAGCCCGTGAGGCGCTGGGTGCCATGGGCGTGGATGCGACGGGTCTCGACGAGCTTGACCGCAAGTACATCCTGGCGATCATCCACTACTACAACGGCGGCCCGGCAGGGCTGAATGCAGTCGCGGCGACACTCGCTGAGGACGAGGGCACGCTCGAGGAGGTCGTCGAGCCGTATCTTCTGAAGCTGGGCTTTGTGATCCGGACTTCGCGGGGCCGGCAGGTGACGCCGCGCGCCTACGAGCACCTGAAGCTCGAAGCGCCGCAGGACACCAAGGCCGCCGACCCGAGCATCCGGATGGACTTTGAATAGCCTGCAGCGTTGACGACGCACAAGGTATATCCCCCCTGCGCGGGCAACTATACGGCCACTGTTGCTGCACTCTGAGTCGGGAGTTGACTGCAATGACTGGTTACCATCCCCTGAACCTCATTGATCTTCTGGTCGTCTGCGGGTTGCTTGGTCTGATTGCCGCTCCCTCGTTCGGTGCCGGGCAGGCCGTCGGCATCAAGCATCCGGTGCTCGACCACAAGATAGACAAGGCCGCCGCCGCATCGCACGAGAAAGCCGTCGAGCGCGTCATGGCGATGGATGAGGAGGAGATGCTCTCTTTCGTGCCCGATCGCCCGATGCGCGTCTTCATCCAATGCCCGAACTGCTATGGCGGCGCCTACAGCGGCACCTTCGAGTGGACGATAGACCGCCCCGATGAGCTCAAGTGCAAGTACTGCGGCATGGTCTTCCCCAATGACAAGTTCCCCGATGACCAGGTCATTGAGGGGACCAACTCACTGGGCGAGAAGTTCAGCTACCGCTACTACCACGAGCCGAAGAAAAACGTCAACATGTTCTTCGGCGGCCATATACTCGCGCGCAAGCGCGGGTGGATTCTGAACCAGGCGCGGGCGCTGGCATGGGCCTATCATTCCACAGGCAAAGAGGAATATGCGCGCAAGAGTGCGCTTATCCTCGACCGCATCGCACAGCTCTATCCGCATTATCCGGCCCTGTATCAGTTGATTACGGCCTTCCACTTCCCCGCCAAGCAGGCGCCGCCATGGCCGCGCGCCGGTGGCAAGTGGGGCCGGTGGATGGAGAGCGAAATCCCCGAGGATCACATCATCACCGCCTATGACCTCATCTACGACAGCCCGGCGCTCAATAAGCTCTCCGAGGTCCGAGGCTATGATGTCCGCGAGAAGTTCGAAAAAGATTTCCTCAAGGGCACCTGGGAATACATCAACACCTGGGATGACTTCACCGATAATATCGCTCCCAGCTATCTGATGCGCACTGCCCGCATCGGCCAGGTTATCAACGAGCCGCATTACGTCCACTGGGCCTACCACTGGATGCTTGAGATCCTCTATGGCGGCTGCTTCTATGACGGCATGTGGCGGGAGGCGCCCTCGTACCACTACCAAACCATCTCGCGTATCGGCGCGGACTTCACCGAGCTGACCGGCTACTCCGACCCGCCGGGCTATGTTGATCCGGAATATGGCGAGCGCTTCGACAACCTCGAGCCGAGGAAGGACAACCCCTTCATCACCCGCGCTCTGAGGGCCCCCGCCGTACTGGACTTCCCTAATGGCATCAGTGTGCCGATCCACGACACCTGGCCCGGCGAACGCCGCTCGAGTCCCCGCGTAAGGACCGTCTCAACGATCACCCCGGGCTATGGACATGCCTCGCTCGGGCGCGGGCAGGGAGGCGACCAGATCCAGGCGCAGCTCCACTTCTCCGGCGCATACGGTCACTCACACCTCGACAACCTCAACATCATCCTCTTCGCCAAGGGGCGGGAGATGCTGTGCGATGTCGGCTACAACCACACGCAGGTGCGCCGCTGGAATTCCTCTACCATCGCCCACAACCTCGTCGCCGTGGATCGGAAGAGCCAGGCCGGCGGCGACTGCAACCTGCTCGCCTATTTCCCCGACTCCAACGGCATCGCCATGGCCGCAGCAGACGGCAAATCCGGCTACCGCAAGATCGAGGGCCTCGACACCTATCGCAGAACTCTGGCGCTGATCCCCGTCTCGGAGGAAGACGCCTACGTGCTGGATGTCTTCTCCGTGCGCGGCGGGAGCACTCACGACTGGCTCCTTCACGGAGACGGTGACAACGACATGACCGCCGAGGCCAATGTCAAGTTCACCGGCACGCGCGAGAATATGCTCGAAGAGGGCGAGGAATGGGTCGAGCCGCGCGACGAGCAGTCGAAGTACAACGTCTGGGGCTGCATCCGCGACCTGAAGACCGCCACCACCGACGGCCTCATCGAGACGACCTTCCGCTATGTGGATGAGCCGGAGAGGGCCGTGCGGACACATCTGCTTCCTGCGCCGGCCACTGAGGTGTTCCTCGGCAAGAGCGTGACTCCGCGCCGCGCCAAGAGCGACACGCGCAAGGCCTTCGACTACTGGATGCCGCAGCTTGTCGTCCGCCGCACCGGCGAGGCCCCGCTCCACAACACCTTCGTCGCCATCGAGGAACCGTTCATCAAGGAGCCGTTCATTGATGCGGTGGAGCCGCTGGCGCTTGAGCCCGCCCACGAGAATGCCGTCGCACTGCGCGTCACTCACGGCGAGGCCCCCGGCCCCCTCATCTACACACTCGACGAGCCGCCTTATCCCGCGCGCACTACATCCGACGGTGTGAGCATCAAGGGCCGGCTTGGTATTGTCCGCCGCGTCGCCGGACGGGTCATGGGGCTCTGGCTCTTCGAGGGCGAGAGTCTCACCTGCAAGGAGGGCGGAATCAGCTCCGAGGCCGGCTCCTACAACGGCGAGATACAGGCGGGGATGAGAGTCGCCGACGGCGATGATGTGGACGCCTTCGTCACGGAGGCCGACCTGCCGCTCGGGGACACGCTCAAGGGCGTGTGGGTGATACTCACGCATGGCAACGGCTTCACACATGGCTA
>JAUWOG010000724.1 GCA_030612305.1 Armatimonadota bacterium
CGACACTGCCCTGTTCCGCTGATGGTGGCCGCACACAACTACCAGGCCATGGACGGGGCATTGCTCATCTACCACAATGACGCGGCTGGCGGACGGGCATTCGGCATCGCCGGTCGGCTTTGTGCAGCCCTCAACATCCCCCTCACCATCGGCGTCGAAGCCGGTTCTACACGGCGGGGCAGAGCGACAGCCTCGCGGCACTCCGACCGCCTCGTCGCCGAACTCGAACATGCCCTCAAGGCCTTTCATGTCGAGCACGAAATCCATGTGCTTGACCGCACCGGCGAGGAGATCGTTCCTCTGGCCACGGTCGAGTGGGATGCGCGCTGTGTCATCATGTCATATCCGCCGGTGGTCTGGCCCTGGGGCGGCAGCGAGGTCAAGACGGCAATGGCCACCGCCGGGCTCGTCAAGATCATCGTCCCATGAGCGCCAGCCCCCGCCAGTACAAGCTCACCTCATCCCCGCGTGGGCACCCAGGCCGAAGGCGTAGGTCGAGCTTTCTGCGTGGGTCCGCTTTCCCACCCGCCTCCTCCTTAGCGGGGACAGCCACAACAAAACAAATCAGGCCCAGGCAACTTGCTTGCCTGGACCTGAGTCAGCGAAGCGCGGATGTAAACGAGCGACAGCCAACCTGGCTGAGAGAAGAACGAGATATGAGTGCATTTGTACTGCCGCGACAGCCGCATCCCTGTCAACTCGGCCCCGTTGCGGCCGCCGGCACTACACTTGTGCTTTCTTCCTCAGGTAGCTGAGGCATTTGACCCACAACGCCATACGGACTGGTGGTGTCTCCGGACGCCGCTTGTCGGATCGTCTCCGGCGTGCGAGCGATGCGTCCGTCCATCCAGCGTCATCTGGGTCCCATCCCGCGTCCGTGCCGCGATCCGCTTCTACGTCGTGTGCAGATATCGTGCACATGATGTATCACCTCTTACTGTGACGATGGCTGTGTCCGCCGGCCCTACCCTCTGACGCACATACCTGCTATTACATTATGCCCCAATGTCAAGCCATTTCGGTCAAAACTCGCTCAAGGCTTAGCCCTACTTCCCGCATAGTTGCCACCTGCGGCCTTTCCGGCGATGTCCACATCGTGCAGGCAGGACAACCCGCCCACCATGGCGAACTACAACGCCGTGCCGTGACATCTGCTACACCAATCGAAACGGAGAAAGCACTCATGAGACTTATCTGCCTGGTGAGTATTCTCGCAATCGTCGTCTCCATCCCGGTGATGGCCCAGACCGGCCCGATCATCGGCGGGCCAGATAGTCTGCCGCCTTTTCTGCACCCGTTCGTCGGCGAGTGGGTTGACCTGCCGAACCATGTGAATCTGCGGATTGACCTTGACGGTATCTGGGTAATGCAGCGCACCGTACCTGCGCCGGATCCGATGTGGACCCGCGCCGGCAACTGGGGCATGATTGACAACACGCTCAACATGCGCACCGTCATCGCCCATCGCAACCAGTTGTGGATACCCGGCATCCCTCGGAATGCTGCGGCGGAACTGGTCTCAGGCAAGTACGACCTGACCATCGTCTGGGAGTTCGCCCGGCAGGGCAACAAGCTCGTCGGCACGGTGCGCAACTTCTCCGCCACATGGGACCGCGACGGTAAGATAACGGCCTTCAAGAGCTACAAGCAGAACGACCCGGTGCCCGTCAGCGTGGCACGAATGCTGCGCGCCGTACCCAAGCCCAACCAGCCCAACGCCAGTGGCATACCGAGCCTCACCTCCGGTGAGATGTACCTCATCCTCAATATGCTCAAAGCCATGCCGGCGGAGACCTAC